>CAZMPE010000048.1:0-11130 GCA_964567955.1 uncultured Phycisphaeraceae bacterium
CGCGGGGTCGCCGAACCAGGCGGGGACGACGGTGACGATCACGACGTTCGAGCCGCGGTTCTGGAGCTGCGTGTACGCGAACGGCTCGGTGTGGGCGGTGCACCACATCCGCACGGCGCCGACGGGCCGTGCGGTGGTGCGGTGGTACCAGTTCTCGATGAAGGGCTGGCCGGAGACGGGCGCGCAGCCCACGGTGGCGCAGTGGGGAGAGATCGACGCGGGTCCGGGGCTGCACTGCTACTTCCCGAGCATCGGAGTGGACGGGCAGGGGAACGCGGCGATCACGTTCGCGCGGTCGGGATCATCGGAGTTCATCGGGATGTGGCGGGCGGTCCGGCGGTGGAATGACCCGGCGGGGACGTTTCGCGCGCCGGTGATCGTGATGGCGAGCACGTCGCCCTTCACGGCGGCGACGCGGTGGGGCGACTACAGCGCGACGGCGCCGGACCCGGCCGAAGGGTGCACGCTCTGGGGCCATCATGAGTGGACGACGGCGAGCAACACCTGGCGGACGTGGGTGGCGCGGTACCGGGTGCGGGCCGACTCGGACCTCAACCCCGACTGCGTGCTCAACCTGGCGGATTGGGGGCAGTTCCAGTCGCTCTTTGCGTTGCACGACCCGCGGGCCGACTTCAATCACGACGGCGTGTTCAACCTGGCGGACTTCGCGGCGTTCCAGACCGCGTACACGCTCGGGAAATGACGCCGCGAACCGCGTGATGTCGTGGACGGGGGCGCAGATCGGGTAGATTTTCCGGCCGATCCGTGCTATCGGTTGTGCCTGGGAGGCTCACCGATGGCGCGATCCGGCTGTGCGATGAAGTTTGTTCCTGTCCTTCTGGGCGGCGGTGTGCTGCTGTCGGGCGTTGCGGACGCGATGGGCCAGGCGGCCCAGCGTGCGGCGTTCGTGGCGAACAACGGCAACCTCGAGGGGAGCGTGACATCGTTCACGTTCGGGCCCGGGGGCGAGCCGGTGTTCGTGATGCGGTACGTGACGGGGACGGCGCCGAGCACGTCGACGCCCAACGCGGGCACGAACGCGTACGCGATCTCGCTGTCGCCGAACGGGCGCTGGCTGGCGACGAGCCACGCGACGGCGAGCACGACGGTGGAGCGCGTCGAGCTGTTCAGCGTGGGGACGGACGCGTCGCTGACGCACCTGGGGACGTTCGACACGCCGGACAGCCCGCTGGACTGCGAGTGGGTGCGCGACGACCTGCTGGCGGTGACGCGCACGAAGACGTCCGGCACCAACAACGTGATCATGTACCGGTTTACGCCTCCGGGGCCGGGGCCCGCGACGCTGACGCAGATCGACATCGAGGACGCGGGGACGTTCACGGCGTACCTGACGGCGCACCCGAACGGCCAGCTGTTGTACGCGGGGGACTCGGGGACGAACACGATCTGGGTTTTCAGGGTGAACCCGGACGGGACGCTTGATCCGGTGGGGGGCGAACCAACGGGCGGGATCTACCCGCTCGGGCCGGGCATCAACAGGGCCGGGACCCGGCTCTATGCGGGCGGGGGCGCGAGCAGCCAGTCGAACAAGATCCTGGGGTACAACCTGGTGCTGCCGAGCGGCATGCCGGCGGCGATCCCGGGTTCGCCGTTCCTCTCGCCGGGATCGTCGCCGGCGCCCAAGCTGGTCGTCTCGTCGTCCGATGACGCGTACGTGTTCGTCGGGCACGGCAGCTCGGCGGAGATCCGGTCGTTCGCGGCGGACCCGATGACCGGGGCGCTGACGAACACCGGGTTCGCGTTCGATGTCGGGATCCAGGGCGAGCTGGGTGATGCCGCGGTGCTCGGGGACCTGCTGCTGGTGACCGACAACTTTCTCGGGCCGACCGGCCTGTATGCGTTCACGATCCAGCCGAACGGGAGCTTTGTTCAGAACGGGCCGCTGGTGAGCACGCAGGGGATCGCCCCCCGGACGATCGCGGTGTGGGATCCGCCGGCGGGGTGCTACGCGGACTGCAACGGGGACGGGCTGCTGAACCTGGCGGACTTCGGGTGCTTCCAGACGAAGTTCGCGACGGGCCAGCCGTACGCCGATTGCAACGGGGACACGCTGCTCAACCTCGCGGATTTCGGGTGTTTCCAGACGAAGTTCGCCGTCGGCTGCCCGTGAGGCCGCGGGAGAACCGGGACCCCGTCCCCGACTCCGGGTCGCTACAGTTGGCGGCCGGGCGGGTAGCTCAGCGGCTAGAGCATTCGCCTTACACGCGAAGGGTCCCGGGTTCGAATCCCGGCCCGCCCATTGATCCGCGGCCCGCGTTCCCGGCCGCCGGTTGATCGCAGCGGCATGAACTCACTGGACGTGCTCTATTCCGGTCTGGTCGTCGCGGGGGCCCCGTGGTGGATGCGCAAGCCGCGCGCCGGCTGGCCGGAGCGGTTCGGGAAGATCGGGGCGGTGCCGTCGCGGGGGCGGGCGCGCCTGCTGCTGCACGCGGTCTCGGTGGGCGAGGCGAACGCGCTGCGCCACCTCGTGCCGCTGCTCGCGAAGGAATCGCACGTGATCGTCTCGGCGTCGACGGACACGGGGTTGAAGCGGGCGCGCGAGCTGTACGGCTCGACGTGCGACGTGGTGCGGTACCCGCTCGATTTCTCGTGGTCGGTGCGCCGGTTCCTGGACGCGACGCGCCCGGACGCGGTGGCGCTCGTGGAGCTGGAGTTGTGGCCCAACTTCGTGGGCGAGTGCCGTCGGCGCGGCATCCCCATCTGCATCGTCAACGGGCGGCTCAGCGAGCGGTCGTTCAAGGGGTACCGTCGGCTGCGCCGGTGGATCGGGCGGACGTTCGGCGCGCTGGACTTCGCGGCCGTGCAGGACGGGGCGTACGCGGCGCGGTTCGAGGCGATGGGCGTGTCGCCGCAGGCCTGCTACATCACCGGCTCGATGAAGTGGGACGCGGTACGGCTGGACGACGACGTCGCGGGCGCGCTGGAACTGGCGGCGGAGATGGGGATGGACCGGTCGCGTCGCCTGATCGTGGCGGGGAGCACGGGCCCGGGCGAGGAGGCGCTGTTGCACCGCTCGTGCCCGGCGGGGGTCCAGCTGCTGTGCGCGCCGCGCAAGCCGGAGCGGTTCGACGAGGCCGCCGCGGCGCTGCCCGGGTGTGCGCGGCGCAGCCGTGGCGGGCTGGGGAAGGATCGCTTTCTGCTCGACACGATCGGCGAACTCCGCAAGGCCTACGCGTTGGCGGATCTTGTGGTGGTGGGGCGTTCGTTCGGCGACCTGTACGGCTCGGACCCGATCGAGCCGATCGCGCTGGGGCGGGCGGCGGTGATCGGGCCGGCGGTGAGCGACTTCGCGTCGATCGTGTCGGAGTTCGAGAAGGCGGGGGGGATCGTGAGGGCGACGCGCGAGGATCTGGCGGCGGTGCTCGGCGGCCTGATGAGCGAACCGGCGCGCCGGGCCGAGATCGCGGCGCGCGGGCGGGCGTGCATCCTTGAGCACCAGGGCGCGAGCGCGCGGCACGCGGAGCTGCTGCTGTCGCTCATCGACCGCAAGGGCGGGGCGGCCGCGCCTGTCACTTCAGCCGTTCAAGCAGGTCCTTGACCGCGGCCTCGAGTTGCGCGTCGCGTCCGGCGGCCTCGTCTTCCGGGGTCTGCGGCACGGGGACGTCCGGCTGCGCGCCGTGGTGCTCCATGTCCGTGCCGTCGGGGAGGTACCAGCCGCGGAAGGGCGTGCGGACGCTCGCCCCGTCGATGAGCGATGCGCCGCCGGTGCTAATGACGGCGCCGAAGGTCTCCGTGCCGACCAGCCGGCCGCGCCCGATCGTCTTGATCGCGTGGGAGAAGATCTCGGCGTTCGAGAACGAGTTCTGGTTGATCAGGACGTTGATGGGGCGCGAGTAGCCGTAGATGAGCCGCCGGTCGCGGGGGTAGGTGTCCTTGGGGACGGATGCCGGGTCGACGCCGCGCGGGGCGGTGTACGCGTGCCGCGGGGCGGTGAGCGAGGCGAGCAGGATATCGGCGGTCCATCCGCCGCCGTTGTCGCGGACGTCGATGAGGAGGCCTTCCTTGTCGTGTGCCGCGGCGTACAGGTCTCGTTCGAAATCGCGGACGCTGCCTATGTCCATGCCGCGGATGTGGAGGTAGCCGAGCCGTCCGTTGCTGAGGCTGTCGACGGACGCGGCGCGTCGGCGGACCTCGTCGTCGTAGCGTGCGCCGGAGTCGGCGCCGCTCGAGTAGGGCGTGATGAGGACGATGCCGGGTCGTGCGGGGTCGGCGCGCCGGACCTCGATGAGGGTCTCGCGTCCGGAGGTTCCGGCGAGGGCCTTCATGAGGTCGATCGTGGGCGGGCTGTCGCCCTCGGCGAGGGGCTTGCCGTTGACGGACGTGATGACGTCGCCGGGGTCGAGGCGCGAGGTCTCGCGTGCGGCGGGGGACTGCGGGATGACGCGGTCGACGCGGTACCCGCCGGGGACGGGCGTCGTGTCGGCGCCGAGGTAGCCGATGGGTTCGCCGGGGCTGCCCTCGCCGCGGGGCCCGCTGATGCCGAGGTGGGACCCGTCGAGTTCGCCGAAGAGGTTCATGACGACGCGGTTGAACTCGTCGTCGGTGCGGGTCTGCATGGCGAGCGGGAGGTATCGATCGGTGAGGGCCTTCCAGTCGAGCCCCTTGAGGGTCGGGTGGTAGAAGCGGGTGCCGAGGATGCGGGCGGCCTCGAGGAACTTCTGTCGCTGCTGGTGCTCGATGTTGATGGTGACGGGCGCGTCGATGGGGAACTTTTCCGTCTCGCCGCCGGCGGGCTTGCCGGTGGTGGCGTCGCCGCCGCTGACGTAGACGAGTTTGTCGCCGGTGAGCGTGACGCTGACGCCGGAAGCGCCGCCGGACTGGACGGTCTTGCGTTCCTGTCCCTTGTAGTCGACGGACATGAGGGCGTTTGTACCGTCGATGGAGGCCGAGAAGATGACGCGTTCGCCCCCGGGCGTGATCTGAAGGTTGCCCATGTTCCCGGGGACGGAGATGACGCGCCGGACGCGGAGCCAGGCGTCGTCGGCGTCGAACTTCATCGGTTCGTCGGGCTTCGGCGCGGGTTTGGCCTCTTCGGCTTTCTCGCCCTCGGCCGGCTTTGCTCCGTCCGCGGGCTTCGCGCCGTCGGGTTTGGACTCGGCGCCGGGCGGCTTGCGCTTCTTGGCCTTCTCGCCGGCTTCCTTGTAATAGTCCGCGAGCTCGTAGGACTGCAGCCCGTCGAGCTTCCGGTCGAGGTGGATGGCGTAGACGTTGGACTGGCCGTTTGAATCGGCGTCGCGATCGCTGAGGAAGACGAGGACCTTTCCGTCGGCGCTGAGGCGCGGGGAGTCGTCGTCGTCGGGGTGACGCGTGAGGTTGACCGGAGCGCCGGAGTCGGTGTCGAGGAGCCAGATATCCGAGTTGAAGTTGATGTCGCTGACCGCGTAGACGATGTGGCGCGAGTCGGCGGCCCAGACGGCGTTGGGCTCGTTCCACGAGTCGACGAGGACGCGTTCGGCGCGGGTTTCGAGATCGGCGAGCACGAGCGTGCCGAGTGAGCGGGTGTAGAGCATCTTCTTGCCGTCGGGCGAAGGGATCGGGGATCGGCGATCCTCGTCGCCCACGAAGACGGGCGCGACGTCGAAGCGGAGGGACTCGGCCCAGCGCTTCCCGTGGTCCGGTTTCCTGGCCGGTTTCGGCGCGGGCGCGTCGGCGGGTGGCGCCTCGGCCTCGCCCGCCGGCGGCTCGGCCTTGGCGGGTTCATCGGCCTTCTTCGGCGCTTCGGGGGGTTCGGATTCGCTCTTGAGATCCTCGCGGGCGAGCGCGACAGTCGCCCCGTACACGCCGTAGACGCCCGTGGCGTCCGACGCGAAATAGAGCGTCTTGCCGTCGGCCGACCAGGCGAGGTCGCGCTTGCGCGCGGCGGAGTCGGTGACACGCCGGGTCGGGCGATCCTTTTCGGTGCCGCGGACAAAGACCTCGCCGCGGGCGATGACGGCAATGGTCTTGCCGTCGGGGCTGAGGGCGGCCTCCCCGACCTGCTTGCCGATGTTGGTGCGGGTGAAGTCGAGCTGGGCGAAATCGCCGCTGATCGAGATGGAGACCGGCGCGGCGACCGGCTTTTCGGCCAGTGCGTCGATCATGTAGATCGTGTCCCAGACGACGAAGACGGCGTGCCGGCCGCCGGGGGCGACGTGCAGATCACGGACGCCGTGACCGATCGAGACCTCGCCCGGCGCCGGGGCGAAGGCGGTGAGCTGCCGGGCGCGGCTATCGGGTGTTCCGGGGCGGAGGCTCCAGAGGTTGTTCTGCCCGTCGCGCGAGGAGACGAAGACGATGGAGCCGTCCGGGAGGGCGAAGCCGTCCGCGTCGCTCGCGGCGTCGGAGGTCAGCCGCGTGAACGAGCCGTCGGCATTGGCGCGATAGAGGTCCGGCGTCGCGGGGCCGCGGTACTTCGGGCGGGTCGAATCCCAGCGTGTGCGGGTGAAGAGGACGGCGCCGTCCGGCGCGGCGTGGGGCGAGGAGCCGTAGGCGTCGGTCAGACGGACGATCGGTCCGCGGGCGTCGAGCGGTGCGCGGTACAGGCGTGCGGCGCGGAAGATGGAGGGCTCGTGCGAGCCTGTGAAGAGGACTTCGGCGCCGTTGGCGGAGAACCCGCCGAGGGCCTGGGCGCGATCGGAGGTCGTGACGCGCCGGATATCGCCGGCGACGAGGCGCGGTCCGTCGCGCGCGACGGGCATGGCGTAGATGTTCTTCGGGCCGTCGCGTTCGGACTCGAAGGCGAGGGTGGCGCCGTCCGGGCTGAAGGCCGAGCGGGCCTCTTCCGCCGGGTGGGCGGTCAGCCGCTCGGCGATCCCGCCCGAGGAGTCGACGGCCCAGAGGTCACCGGCGAAGGCGAAGACGATGGTCTTTCCATCGGGGCTGATGGAGGGGTACTGGGGGTATCCCACCCGCCGGTCAGCGATGTGATCAGGCACGGCGCCGACACGGGCGGCGCCGGGGCTTGTGAAAGCAGCGGCCGCGGAATCGGGCTGGGCCTGGCAGGCGGTCAGCGAGCCGGCGAGCCCCAAGGCGAAGCAGACGGCGAGTGCGCGGGTGTTCATGGAGACAGGGTAAACGAGGGTGCGTGCTCCATCAACGGGCGGGGTCGTTTCGCCGCGTTGGGTCGTCCTACAATCGTGACTGGTGCGCGCCGGCCGCGGCGCGACGGACGAGGGCGTAGCTCAGCCTGGTAGAGCAGCGGCCTTTTAAGCCGTAGGTCCAGGGTTCGAATCCCTGCGCCCTCATTGCCGGCGCCCGCCGGTTGCCGGGCACGGAGGCCTTTCTGGACACGATCGTTCTGCACGCGAACTGGACGGGAGGCAGGCTCCACTTCTGGGGCGAATCGGTCGGGCTCTGGGCGCGCGCCGGGGCGGCCGGTGCGCCCGAGGGCGGGCCTTCGCCGCACCCGTTCGCGCTGGACGCGTCGTCGATCGCGTCGGCGCTCGAGTCGGCGGGCGAGCCGGGTCTGGAATCGGCGGAGATCGATCTGCGACTGCCGGCGGGGGCGTGCGGTACGCGGCCGGCGCCGAGCGCGAAGCTCGCGCACGCCGTGGGGCACGACGCCTCGGCGGGGGACGGCCCGGGGAAACTGGTCCGATTCCGCGTGCCGACGCTGGCCGTCGCGCCCGATCACGTGGGCGCGCTCTTCGACCGGTTGACGAAGCTCAACGGCGCGGAGCGGTCGCAGCGGTCGTTCGGGCCGTCGATCGCGTTTTTCCTCGCGGCGGTGCGCCTGGCTCGCCACCTGCTCGCGCAGCAACGGTTCGTGCCGGCGCTGCGCCAGGAGATCAGCGGCGAACTGCACGGGCTGTGGCAGCCGTGGATGAGCGACGAGCGGACGGCCCCGCGGGTTGCGGCGCTGATGCGTGCGATGCCGCCGGTGGTGCGCGCGGCGGTCGACGAGTTTGACCACCAGCCGTGGCCCGTGATCGAGGCCTTTCTCTCCGCCGTCGTGGACGCGGAGTGCCGCGCGACGCTGATCCGCGAGACGATGCACGACGCGATCGAGTCGCGGGACCGCGCGGCGGACGCGCACGTGGCGTGGCTGAGCGGGCTGCTGGGCGACGCGGACCTGGTGCCGACGCGGGGGCCGGGGCGCGCGGAGATGGTGAAGCTGGTGCGCCGGTGGATCAGCGGGCTCGAGGACCGCGGCACGAGTTCCACGTGGCGGCTGTCGCTGCGGCTGGGCGAGCCCGACGAGGCGGCGCTGCTCGCCGACTTCGCCGAGATCAACGACGACATCACGTGGCCGCTCTCGTTCCACCTGCAATCGCAGGAGAACCCGAAGCTGATGCTGGACGCGTCGGACATCTGGCTGTTGCCGACGGATTCGGTGACGATCGAGGGGCACCGCGCCGATCAGCCGCAGGATTTGCTGCTGGCGGAGCTCGGGCGCGCTTCGCGGCTGTACCCGCCGCTGGAGAAGGCCCTGGACGACTCCGAGCCGGCGTCGATCGAGCTGTCGACGAAGCAGGCGTACTCGTTCCTGCGCGAGGTGCGCCCGATCCTGATGGAGCAGGGCTTCGGCGTCGAGGCGCCGGCGTGGTGGGACCAGCCGGGGGCGCGCCTGGGCGCGCGGCTCAAGCTCTTCAGCGACGACGAGCCGGTTCTCGCGGAAGCGGGGCCGGGGATCGTGACGCCGTCGCACACGCGGCTGGGGCTCGAGGCGCTGGTCGGGTACGCGTGGGAGATCTCGATCGGCGGGACGACGCTCTCGCTCAAGGAGTTCGAGCAGCTGGCGGCGCGGCGCGTGCCGCTGGTGCGCGTGAACGGCCAGTGGGTGGAGATCCGGCCCGAGGACGTGAAGGCGGCGATCAAGTTCATCCAGGAGAACCCCGGCGGCGAGATGCGGGTGGGGGACGCGATCCGGCTGGCGTACGGCGCCGACCTGCGGACGGGCGGGATCCCGATCGTCGGGCTGGAGGCGACGGGTTGGATCTCGGCGTTCTTCGGCGAGGGGGCGCAGAACCATCAGATCCCGATCGTGGAGCCGCCGGCCGGGTTTCACGGTTCACTGCGTCCGTACCAGCTGCGCGGGCTGTCGTGGCTGGCCTTCCTCGAGCGGTTCGGGTTCGGCCCGTGCCTCGCGGACGACATGGGCCTGGGCAAGACGATCCAGCTGCTGGCGCTGCTCGTGCACGAGCGCGAGGCGGCCAGGGCGGCGGGCGCCGCGACGGGGCCGGGCCCGACGCTGATCGTGGTGCCGATGTCGGTGGTGGGGAACTGGCTCCATGAGGCGAAGCGGTTCTGCCCGGAGCTGCGGGTGATGGTGCACCACGGGCTGGAGCGGGCGCAGGGGGACGCGTTCGTGAGCGCGGCGGAGTCGGCCGACATGGTGGTGACGACGTACGCGCTGGCCCATCGGGACCGCGAGTCGCTGCAGCGGGTGCGCTGGCAGCGGGTCGTGCTGGACGAGGCGCAGTACATCAAGAACCCGGCGACGAAGCAGACGCTGGCGGTGCGGTCGCTGCCCGCGAACTCGCGGATCGCCTTGACGGGCACGCCGGTGGAGAACCGGCTGAGCGAGTTGTGGTCGATCATCGACTTCCTGAACCCCGGGTACCTCGGATCGCCGGCGACGTTCCGCAAGCGGTTCAGCGTGCCGATCGAGCGGTACCACGACGCGGCCCGGGGGGGGCAGCTGCGGGCGCTCGTCCGGCCCTTCCTGCTGCGCCGGCTGAAGACCGACCCCGCGGTGGCGGCGGACCTGCCGGAGAAGATCGAGTCCCGCGAGTACACGCACCTGACGAGCGAGCAGGCGGAGCTGTACGAATCGCTGGTCAAGCGGATGCTGGGCGAGGTGGAGCGGGCCGAGGGGATGCAGCGCCGCGGGCTGGTGCTCTCGACGCTCATCAAGCTCAAGCAGGTGTGCAACCACCCGGCGCAGCTCCTCAAGGATCACGACTTCGATTCGCCGACGCCGCCGGCGGCGGCGCGATCGGGCAAGTGCATCCGCCTGATCGAGATGCTCGACGAGGTGCTCCAGTCCGGGGAGCAGGCGCTGGTGTTCACGCAGTTCCGGCAGATGGCGACGCTGCTGGCGCCGATGCTGCGGCACGATCTGGATCGCGAGGTGCTGCTGCTGCACGGCGGGACCACTCAGTCGCAGCGCGACGCGCTGGTGCGGACCTTCCAGAAGAGCGACGGGTCGGCGCCGATCCTGATCGTGAGCCTCAAGGCCGGCGGTGTCGGTCTGAACCTGACGGCGGCGACGCACGTCTTCCACTTCGACCGCTGGTGGAACCCGGCGGTGGAGAACCAGGCGACCGACCGGGCCCACCGCATCGGGCAGTTCCGCACGGTGCAGGTGCACAAGTTCATCGTGCGCGGCACGCTGGAGGAGCGGATCGACCAGATGATCGAGCAGAAGACGGAGCTGGCGACGAACATCATCGGCTCGGGCGAGCGCTGGCTGACGGAGCTGTCGACTGACCAGCTGCGCGACATCCTGACGCTGCGCCGGGAGGCGGTGGGCGATGAGGCCTGACCGGACGAACCCATGACCCGACAGGACCCCCACAGGTTCCCGACACGCCCGCCGGCGCTTCATCCGCGCAAGGTCCGCGGCGGCGTGAAGCTGACACGGCAGGAGGGGGCGTTCCCGGAGAGCTGGGCGGCGCAGCGCTGGGTGCGGCTGATGGAGCAGTCGGCGGCGGGCCCGGCGATGGTGGAGGGTCTTCAGTACGCGCAGATCGGGCAGACGCGCCACCTCGCGATCGAGGCGGGCGCGGTCAAGTCGTCCGTGCAGGGGCGGCTGCCGCGGGCGTACGACGTCGTGCTGTCGGTGGGCGCGATCGGGCACGACGAGTGGGAGGCGGTGCTGGCGGCGATGACCGACCAGGCGGTGTACGCGGCGAAGCTGCTGAGCGGCGAACTGCCGGCGAACATCGAGGACGTCTTCGGGCCGCTCAATCTGCGTCTGTTCCCGGCGCCGGAGTCGGTGACAGCGCGCTGCTCGTGCGTGGAGTCGAAGGCGGCGCCGGAGACGTGGTGCAAGCACGCGTGCTGCGCGGGGTATCTGGTGGCCGAGCGGCTGACGACGGAGCCGTTCCTGATCTTCGCTCTTCGCGGATTAGCGCGAGAGGAACTGCTCGAACGGTTGCGCCAGCGGCGCGCCGTGGTGGGGGCGGG
>CAZMPE010000049.1:0-11129 GCA_964567955.1 uncultured Phycisphaeraceae bacterium
TGTCGCGCGACGCGCCGCATTTTCAGGGCAAAGGCCATGTTGTTGTAGACGCTCATGTGGGGGTAGAGCGCGTAGTTCTGGAAGACCATCGCGATGTCGCGGTCTTTGGGATGCACGTCGTTGACGACGCGCCCGCCGATCGTGATGGTGCCGCTGGTCGCGTCCTCGAGGCCCGCGACCATGCGCAGGGTTGTCGACTTGCCGCACCCGGACGGGCCGACGAGGACGACGAACTCCCCGTCCGCGACGCTTAAGGAGACATCGGCCACGGCCTCGACGGGACCGGGAAAGACCTTTCCGACGCCCTGGAGCGAGACCTCCGCCACCGCACGCCCTCTCGTCCCGGTTGCTTATCAGGACCCGGGCGGGGAGAGCCTAACACACGGGCCAAGGTCAGCCAACCGGCACAGCCGCTACGGCTTGGTGCCGAACCTGGGGGTGGAGCGTTTCGCCCGGGATTCCGCATGTTGTCGGGCCGATAGCAGGCCGACGCCTTGCAAGGAGCCCGTCGATGAGCACTTCGGATCGAGCGTTCAACCAGGTCAAGGCGATTCTGAGCAAGCTCGATCGGTCCATCGACGAGGCCCGCGAGAAACGGACTCAACGGGCCACGCGCGAGAGCGCGGCGCCCGCGGGTGCGCCGGCCGGCCCGTTTGGGCGGGCCCAGCCCCTGCCGAAGAGCGGTTCGAGTCTGGATCGCTGGAAGTGAGTTTCGCGGGTCCACCGCATCGGGACGGATGAAGGGGAGCATGTTCGGCAAGTTCTCACGGCCCAGCGACGGCACGCCGCGCCCGGTCCCCGGCCGCGTCAAGCCTCGATCGTCCGCCCGCTCCAAGGCACAGGAACCGCTCGGCTCGCAACGGGTCTCGCCGGAAGGCCGCCCGCGCACGATCGCGACCTACGACCAGCTCGGCCAGACCGTCGTCGCGACGGTGACGCTCGAGGCCCTGTCCGGGTCCGATTCGGTCGAGCTGACCGGAGAGCTGGGGTCACGGCTCTTCCTGGCTCGCTCCGCCGAGGGCGAGGGGGCCGGCGCCCGGCACGTTGTCTTCGATCTTCAGAATGTCCAGTACATGGACTCGATGTGCATCGGCACGCTGGTGGAGTTCATGGCGCGGCTCCGCGAATCGGGCGGGCGCATCGCGCTGGTCAACGCCGCGCACAACGTCGAGTACCTCTTCAAGCTCACGCGCCTCGACCGCGTCTTCCCCATCTGCCGCGACGTGATGAAGGCGATCGAGCGCGTGGAGCGCGACGGCTGACGCCGGGCGCGATGCGGACGGCGGTCACCCGCCCCGCGCCGCGATCCACCGGTCGATGCGCTTCTCCAGCACCGGCAGCGGGAGGGCGCCCGCCCCCAGCACCGTATCGTGAAAGGCGCGCAGGTCGAACGCCGCGCCCAGCCGCTCCTCGGCCCGCCGGCGCAGCTCGAGGATCTTGAGCTGGCCGATCTTGTACCCGCACGCCTGGCCCGGCCAGGCGATGTAGCGGTCCACCTCGCGCTCGATGTTGAGCTTGCTCAGGGCGGTGTTCGCGAGCATGAAGTCGATCGCCCGCCGGCGCGGCCACTGCTTGGCGTGGATCCCGGTATCCACCACCAGCCGGCAGGCCCGCCACATCTCGTAGGTAAGCCGCCCGAAGTCGTCGTACGGGTCGGCGTACAGGCCCCGCCCGCCGCCGGTGGGGGTCATCGGGTCGTCGCCCATCTCCAGGCCGAGGCGTTCGGAGTAGAGAGCCCAGCCCTCGACGAAGGCGGTGTACCCGCCGATGGTCCGGAGGGGATGAACCCCCTCGAGCTCCTGCGCGAGGGCGATCTGCAGGTGGTGGCCGGGCACGGCCTCGTGCAGTGAGAGCGCGATCGCCTCGTACTTCGGGCGCTGGTCGAGGGCGTAGGTGTTGGCCATGTAGAACCCGGCAAGCCCCGCCTTGAGCGACCCCTGCTGGTAGTACGCCGTGGTCTGCGACGGCGCCGCGAACTTCGGGATCTCCGCCACGCCGTACGGCGTGCGCGGCAGGAGGCCGAAGAGGCGGGGCAGGTCGGCGTCGATGCGCTTGCAGACGTCGCGGTAGTGCGTGAGCAGGGCTTCGGGTGTGCTGTGGTAGAAGCGCGGATCGGACCGCAGGAAGGCCACGAACTCGTTGAAGAGCGCGTCGCCGGTCAGCGAGTCCTTCTTCGGGAAGTCGGAGCGGGCGATGACGTCGAACATCTCGGCGCGGATCCGCGCGACTTCCGCGAGGCCGATCGCGTGGATCTCGTCGGAGGTCAGCGCCGTCGTCGTCGACCCCGCCAGCGCAAAGTCGTACGCCGCGACGCCGTCGACGCCCTCGCTCGCCCCGATCGATTCGCGGCAGGCGGGGAGGTACTCGTCCCTCAGGAAGTCGGCGAGCCGGCGGTACGCGGGCGTGATGCCCTCGGCGATGGCGGCGCTGCAACGCACGGCGATCGGCGAGTCGGGCTGCGCCACGAAGGGCCGGAAGAAGGGGCTCGTCAGCGGATCGGTGGACTCCGCGAGCGAACGCGTGACGCCGAGCGCGGGCTCGACCGCGACCCGCGGTTGGACACGCCCCGCCCGCATCCCCAGGCGCATCTGCGCGATGTGCTGGTCGATCAGCCGCGGGATCTGCTCGAGCTTGGCGGCATAGTCCTCGCGGTGCTTGTCCGTGAGCATCGGGCTGGTCACGGGCATCTGCGGGAGCCAGACCTGTGGTCCGTCGATCGCGCTGACGGGCATCTGCTCGCCGAAGAAGCGGGCCCCCTCGAGCGACCGGCGGAAGCCGTAGGCCAGCAGATCCGCGTCCGTGTGGTCGTCCTCCGCGAACCGCGTCCGGTCGAGGGACTCGAGCCGGCGGCTCCACTCGGCGACGCGGGCGTTCCACGCCGCGTATGACTCGGGGCTCTCGTCGCCGATGAGGTGATTGAACCGCTCGTCGCCGAACTGCGTGCCCAGGCCCGGCGACCGGCGCAGCAGGGCCTCGAAATACTCGTCCATGAACGACCAGAGCGCGCCCGAGCGTCCCTCGGGCAACGGGCGGAGCGCGGGCGATGCGCCGGGCTGCGCGGCCAGGGGCCGGGCGCCGACGAAGAGTGTGCCGACGACGAGCGCGATGATGATGCGTGCCATGCCACCAGCCTAACGCAACTCCGGGGCACGGGGAAAGCGCCGCGATTCGGGCGTCCGACGCCGACCCGGGGATGGGGAGCCACTAGACTGCGAGCGCGGCGCCCGCGCGCAGAGGAGGTCTCCCATGCCCAAAGTCGCCCCTCTCCTCCAACTCGCCCTCGAACTCGTCGAGAAAGACCCGGTCGCCGCGGCCCGCCGGCTGGAGACCATGCCGGCCGAGGACGCCGCGGCGGTGATCCAGGAACTGCCCGTGAAGGCCAAGACCCGGGTCTTCCCGCTGCTGCAGATCGGGTACGCGGCTTCCCTGCTGACGGCGGCGCGCCCGTCGGAGTTCGAGATGATCCTCAAGGTGCTCGACGCCGAGCGGGCCGCGGCGATCTTCATGCAGCTCCCGGAGGATGCGCGCGAGCGGTTCGCGGCATACCTGCCGGAGACGGTCCGGCGGCATGTGCGCGACCTGCTGACCTACCCGGAAGACAGCGTCGGGCGGCTGATGACGCCGCACTTCTTCTCGCTGCACCAGGACATGATCGTCCGCGACGCGATCAAGAAGATCCGGGCGATGTCGGAGCAGCGCGCCGGAGCCTCGTACGCCTACGTCGTGAACGCCGACGGGGTGCTGGTCGGCGTCATGAACATGCACGACCTGCTGCTGGCGAAGCCCGACGTCACGCTGGAATCGATCATGCGCCGCGAGATCTTCGTCCTCCCGGCCTTCATGGACGTGGAGGAGGCGGCCAACGAGCTCGGCCGGAGGCGGTTCTTCGCCGCGCCCGTCGTGGACCGCGAGAACAAGATCCTGGGCGTGGTGCGCGGCGAACGCCTGATCAGGGGGGCCAAGCAGGAGCTCGGCGAGGACCTGCAGCGGATGGTGGGGGCCGGCGCCGATGAGAGCGCTTTCTCGCCGATCCGCTACTCTCTGCGCAAGCGGCTTCCCTGGCTGCACGTCAACCTGGCGACGGCCTTTCTCGCCGCGGCGGTCGTCGCGGTCTTCGAGGATACGATCGCCCGATTCACGGTGCTGGCGATCTTCCTGCCGGTGGTGGCGGGACAGGGGGGCAACGCCGGGGCTCAGTCGCTGGCGATCGTGATGCGCGGCCTGTTCATGCGGGAGATCCCGCGCAGCCGCTGGCGCCGCCTCATTCTCAAGGAGGGGCTGCTGGGCTTGACAACGGGCACGGTGACGGGGATTGTAACGGGGGCCGTCGCATGGATCTGGTTCGGCAGCCCCGCGCTCGGTCTGGTCGTCGCGATGGGTATGATTGTCAATCTGTGCTGCGCCGGCCTCGCGGGCGGCTCGATCCCCATTATTCTCAAGTCGCTGGGATTTGACCCGGCCCAATGCTCGAGCATCATCCTCACGACCGTGACGGATGTCGTCGGATTCTTCGCGTTCCTCGGGTTCGCGGTCCTTTTCCAATCCTATCTCGGTTAGCCAGCACATTCTGGTGCGGCTGGGGTCTTTTCCCCAAACAAACCCGGCACAAAATTCTTTGCCACGAACTTGTGGGCGGCGGCGGCGCGCCTATACTTCCGGACTATGGCTAAGAAGAAAGCAAAGCGTAAAGCGTCGCGCAAGTCAAAGGCGGGGCTCGGATTCGGGCCGCGTGAGATCGGCGTGCTCGCACGTCTCCAGCAGTTGTGCGGTGATCGTTCGTTCCGACGCCTCGCGTCGATGACGGGCATGCACTACGAGACCGTCCGGCGCCAGATGCGCGGCATCAGCCGGCCGACCGTCGAGCTGGTCGCCGGTGCGGCCGCCAAGCTGAAGGCGTCGCCGGACTGGCTGCTGCTGGGCCGCGGGCGTCCGCCCGCGGGTATCGGCGGCAAGCGCAAGTAAGGCGCTCGCGTCCGCAACAACTGATCGATGGGGCACAGGGACACTGCGCGCCGATGCCGACGCCGTGTTCGACCGTGCTTCGGCGAGCTTTCCTGTTCGTCCGGCGCCCCGCATACACCGCTGAAAGAGCGGCGTTGTGCCTGCGCGCGCGGGCCGATCAGGCCGCCTTCCGGGGCTGATCAGAGTCCGGGGGCGGAACTCGCCGCTCCGGGGATGCGCCGGTCGTCGACGCCGACCCGGGCCGGATGGAAAGGGCCTTGAAGAGCGTCAGCGCGTACCGCGCGGCGTAGTACGCGGCGCCCGCGCCCAGCGCCATCGCCGCGCCGGCCACGGCGCCGCGCCGGGACGAGGCCGGCTCGCTCGCCGCATCATGCGGGTCGAACGGCATCGACGGCGCTGCGGTGACTGTCGATTCCGCGCTCGATGTCTGCGGGCCCGGATCGCTCGGCGCTTCGGCCGGCGGTACCGCAACGGCGGCGGCTTCTTCGTGTGCCGGAGGATCGGGCTGTTCCGTGCCGGCTGGCCCGGCGGACTCCCGCTGCGGAACGTCGGGTGACGCGGCGGCCGGTGGAGGGGCCACGGCCGCCGGAGTTGCCGGAAGTGCGGCCGGCGGGTGCAGAACTCCACCCGAACGATCGATTGCAACGGATACGGCGCTCTCGAGCGTATGGAGATCCTCCATCATCGCGATCGTCCCATCCGCCCCGTCGTGCAGGGCGTCGGAGTCCGGACGCTTCCCTACCGGGGTGGTCTCCATCGAGATTGGCGGGTCGGCGGGGAGAGCGATCGATTCGATCGTCACCGTCCGGGTCGCCTCGGGAGAGCTGACCGTCCCATCACCGACCCGGAACGCGATCGTCCGTGTGGCATCGGAGACGGAGTCGCTCGAGTTCACATAGACAACGGATCGCAGGGCGGCGGCGTAATCCGTGACGCTCGCGACGCCGGCCATCGTCAGAGTGCCCGTGGCCGCGTCCCACGAGCCGGTGATCCCAAACTGATCCACGAAGATCAACCGATCCGTCGCGCCCGCGAAGTTGGCGCTGATCCGGACCGTCGCCCAGGCGAGCATCGCCGAATCGACATCCGAGATCATCAGGTCGGGATCCACGACGACGGATGCGGCACCCGGCGAAAGCAACGCGTCGCCGCCGGAGATCTCAAGTAGCGGCGGATCATCGACGCCGACAACGGTCAGCGTCTGTTCGGCGGTGTTGCTGACGGTGAGCCCGTCGCTCACCACGAACTCGATGGTGCGTGGTGCGGTCGAGGGATCCCGGCTGGAGTTGGAGTACGCGACGGAGCGGAGCGCCGCAAGATACTGAGCAAGACCGGCGGCTCCGCTCAGCGTCAGCGTGCCGGTGGAGGCGTTCCACGAACCGGTGACGCCGGGTTGGCTCGCGAAGGACAGCGAGTCCTGACCGACCGCGAAGTTCCCCGTGATCCGCACCACGGCCCAGGCGAGGGTCGGCGAATCCGCATCCGAAAGCGTGAGCCCCGGGCTGATCGGAGCCGGCGCATCCCCCTCCGTGTACGACCCGCCGCCGGACACCGCGATCACCGTCGGGTCGTTGACGGCGGAGATGGAGACGGCGCGTACCGCCGCGTCGCTCGTGCCGGATCCGTCGCCGACGATGAACTCGACGGTGCGCGTCGCCGTCGATGGACCGGCGCTCGAGTTCGTGTAGCGGACGGAGCGCAGGACGGCCAGGTAGTCGCCGACGCTCGCGGCGCCGGTCAGCGTGAGCGTCCCCGTTCCCGCGTCCCAGACGCCGGAGATGCCCGATGCGCTCGTGATGGTCAGCAGATCCTCCCCGGCGCTGAAGTTCGCGCTGATCCGGACCGTGGCCCACGCGAGCGTCGAGGAGTCGACGTCGGAGAGCGACAGATCCGGATCGACGAGGACGGGCGCGCCGCCCTCGATGAAGGCGACCGCGCCGCCGGACGTCACGAGCACGGGCGCGTCATTCACGGCGACGACACCGAGCGAACGGGTCGCCGCGACGCTGAGAGCGGCTCCGTCGCTGACGATGAACTCAATGGTGCGCACGAGCGAGGACGGATCCTCGCTCAGATTCAGGTAACGAATCGACCGGAGCGCGGCCCGGTAGGCCGCCGAACTCGCGCTCCCGGTCAGCGTGAGCGTGCCGGTGGACGTGTTCCAGGATCCGGTGATGCCAGACTGGTTGGTGAAGAGGAGCCGATCCTCGGTGCCGCGGTAGTTTCCGCTGATCCGGATCACCGCCCACGCCAGCGTCGTCGAGTCCGGATCGGAGAGAGTCAGGCCGGGGTCGACGGCGACGGCCGATCCGTTCTCCGTGAAAGCGGCCCCGCCGCCCGAAGTCGTCACCACGGGCGCGTCGTTCACGGGCGTCACCGTGATGGAGCGGGTCGCCGGATTGCTCGCGCCGGCGCCGTCATGAACCCGGAACTCGACCGTGCGCGTCAGCCCGGAGGGATTCAGGCTCGAGTTCATGTAGGTGACGGAGCGGAGCGCCGCGATGTAGTCCGCGAGTGTCGCAACGCCCGTGAGCGTCAGCGTGCCGGTCGACGCGTTCCATGATCCCGTGATGCCCAGCGTGCCGACGAAGCCCAGGACATCCTGGTTGATCGAGTAGTTGCCGATGATCCGCACCGTCGCCCAGGCCAGGGTCGTCGAGTCGGCGTCGGTGATGGTCAGGCCCGCGTCCGCGGCGATCGCCCCGCCGCCCTCGGTGAACGCGCCGGCGCCGCCCGACGTGCTCACAACAGGCGGCTGGTTGGGCACCGTCACGGTCAGCTGGCGAAGGCCCGCGTTGCTCAGATCGGACCCGTCGTGCACCATGAACTCGATCGTGCGGGCCGATGTGGAGGGGCTCTGGGCCGTGTTCGTGTACGTGATCGATCGCAGCGCGGTGATGTAGCTCGCGACGCTCGCGACGCCCGACAGCGTCAGCACGCCCGCCGCCGCGTTCCACGATCCGCTGATCCCGAGCTGGTTCGCGAAGCCGAGCACGTCCTGCGTTGCAGCGAAGTTGCCGCTGATCCGAACGGTCGCCCAGGCGATCGTGGAAGAGTCGACATCCACGAGGCCCATGACGGGGTCGACCCCGATGGGCCCACCCCCGGCGACAAAGCCGGCGGCGCCGCCGGTGTTGACGACGACAGGCGGGTTGTTGACGGCGGCGACCGTCACGGAGCGGGTCGCCGGTGCGCTCTGGTCGGACCCATCGTGCACGAGGAACTCGATCGTGCGCGCCGGTGTCGAGGGATTCTGGCTCGAGTTGGAGTACGCGACCGATCGCAGGGCGGTGGTGTAGCTCGCGAGGCTGGCGACGCCCGTGAGCATCAGGGTCCCGGTGGACGCATTCCACGAGCCGGTGATGCCGAGCTGGTTGGTGAAGCTCAGAACATCCTGCGCGACGGCGTGGTTGACGGTGATCCGGACCCGCGCCCAGGCGAGTGTGCCCGAGTCGAGATCGCCCACGACCAGCCCGGGGTCGACCGCGACCGGCGCACCGCCCTCGACGAACCCCGCGCTGCCGCAGAGCGTGACCACCACGGGCGGAGTGTTGAACGCCGCCACCGTCACCGTGCGGGTGGCCGGGTCGCTCAGGTCGATGCCGTCACTGGCCATGAACTCGATGGTGCGCGTCAGCGTCGAGGGATCGGCGCTGGTGTTGCTGTACCGGACCGCCCGCAGCGCGGTGATGTAATCGGCGAGGCTCGCCGCGCCCGTCAGGGTGAGCGTCGGCGTCGAGGTGTTCCACGAGCCGGTGATGCCCAGCTGGTTCGTGAAACCGAGCACATCCTCCGCGCTCCGGTAGTTCCCGCTGACGCGGACCGTGGCCCAGTCCAGCGCGACCGAATCCGGGTCGGACAGCGTCAGGCCGGGGTCGACGAGGACCGGCGCATCACCCTCCGTGTACGACGCCGAGCCGCCGCTGGTCACGATCACCGGGGGGTCGTTCACCGCCGTCACCGCCACATCGCGCGTGGCCGGGGCGCTCGGGTCGGTCCCGTCGTGGACGATGAACTCGACCGTGCGGATCGCCGTCGACGGGTTCTGGCTGGAGTTGAAGTACGTGACGGCCCGGAGCGCCGCCAGGTAGTTCGCGAGGCTCGCGACGCCCGACAGTGTGATCGTGCCGGTCGCCGCGTTCCAGGAACCGGTGATCCCGGACTGGTTCGTGAACCCCAGCACGTCCTCCGAGGCCGCGTAGTTGGCGCTGATCCGGACCGTCGCCCACGAGAGGGTCGCCGAATCGAGGTCTCCCAGGACCAGGCCGGGATCGACGGAAATCGACTCACCGCTCTCGGGGAACGAAGTCTCGCCGTCCGAAGTCACCACCACCGGCGGATCGTTGACCGATGTGACGGTGACGGACCGCGTCGCGGCGTTGCTCGGGTCCTGGCCGTCGCCGACCAGGAACTGGACCGTGCGTGCCAGCGTGGACGGGTTCTCGCTGCTGTTGCTGTACCCCACCGACCGCAGAGCGGTCTGATAGCTGGCCACGCTCGCCGCGCCGCTCAGGGTCAGCGTCCCGGTGGTGGCGTTCCACGACCCGGTGATCCCGAGCTGGTTCGTGAAGCTCAGCAGGTCCTGCGACGGAACGTAGTTCACGCTGATCCGCACCGTGGCCCAGGTGAGCGTCGCCGAGTCGACATCCGTCACCAGCAGCCCGGGGTCCACGCTCAGCGGCGCGCCGTTCTCGGTGTACGCCGCGGCGCCGCCGGACGCGACGAGCACGGGCGGATCGTTCACGGCGACCACGTTCACCGTGCGAGTGGCCGGGGCGCT
Source organism: uncultured Phycisphaeraceae bacterium (assembly GCA_964567955.1). Lineage (GTDB taxonomy): Bacteria > Planctomycetota > Phycisphaerae > Phycisphaerales > UBA1924 > CAZMPE01. Next base: position 9,743 of record CAZMPE010000049.1, read on the forward strand.
CGGGTCCGCCCCGTCGTGCGCGATGAACTCCACCGTCCGCGCGAGCGTCGACGGATTCTCGCTGCTGTTGCTGTACCGGACCGACCTCATCGCCGTGATGTAGTTCGCCAGCGAGGCCGTCCCGCTCAGCGTCAGCGTGCCGGTCGCGCCGTTCCAGCTTCCGGTGATGCCGAGCTGGTTGGTGAAGCTCAGAACATCCTCGGACGGGGCGTGGTTGACGCTGATCCGGACCGTCGCCCACGCCAGCGTCGTCGAATCGAGATCCGAGAGCGCCAACGCGCCGTCCACGGCCACCGACGAGCCGTTCTCCGTGAACGTCGCGCCGCCGCCCGACGTCGTCACCACGGGCGGGTGGTTGACGGCGGTGACGACAATCGCCCGGGTCGCGGCGGCGCTCGCGTCGCTCCCGTCGCTGACGATGAACTCCACCGTACGCGTGAGCGTGGAAGGGACCGGGTTCGAGTTCGAGTAGGTGACGGACCGCAACGCGGCGGCATACGCCGCAGCGCCGGCCGAGCCCGTCAGGGTCAGCGTCCCGGTCGACGCGTTCCAGGACCCGACGATGCCGAGCTGGTTGGTGAAGGCCAGAACGTCCTGGGAGACAAGGTAGTTGGCGCTGATCCGGACCGTCGCCCAGGCCATCGTCGCCGAGTCCACGTCGGAGACCGCGACGCCGGCGTCGATGATGACCGGGCCGCCGTTGCTCAGGTACGAGGCGCTGCCGCCGGATGTGGTCACCACGGGCGGATCGTTGACGGCGATGACGGTGACGGTCCGTGTCGCGGCGTTGCTCGGGTCCGTTCCGTCGTTGACCACGAACTCCACCGTGCGGGCGAGCGTGGCGGGATCCTCGCTGCTGTTGCTGTAGCGCACCGTCCGAAGGGCCGTGATGTAGTTCGCCAGGCTGGCGGCGCCCGTCAGCGTGAGTGTCCCGGTGCCCGCGTTCCACGATCCGCTGATGCCCAGCTGGTTGGTGAAGCTCAGCACGTCCTCCGACGCCGCGTAGTTGACGCTGATCCGGATCGTCGCCGACACAAGAGTTGTCGAGTCCAGGTCGGAGACCGAAAGGCCGGGGTCCACGGCCACCGCCGCGCCGTTCTCCGTGTACGAGGCGCTGCCGCCGGAGGTCGTCACGACGGGCGGGTCGTTGACGGAGATGACGTCCACCACTCGGGTCGCGGCGTTGCTCGGGTCCACCCCGTCGTTCACGATGAACTCCACCGTGCGGGTCGACGTCGACGGGTGCTCGCTGCTGTTGCGGTAGCGCACCGACCGGAGGGCGGTGATGTAGTTCGCTAGGCTGGCGGACCCCGACAGCGTGAGCGTCCCGGTCGCCGCGTTCCAGGAACCCGTGATCCCCAGCTGGTTGGTGAAGCTCAGCACGTCC
>CAZMPE010000050.1:0-11111 GCA_964567955.1 uncultured Phycisphaeraceae bacterium
GCTACGCGCACGATCGATTCCATCGTGGAGGAGTCCGCGCGCGCGACCCACGCCGTCATCACCGGCGGTGAGCCGATGATCTTCGCGCCCGTCGAAACGCTCGCCGCACGCCTCCGCGACGCGGGGGCGCACGTCACCATCGAGACCGCCGGCACCGTCTTCCGCCCGGGCCTCGCCTGCGACCTCATGAGCATCAGCCCGAAGCTCGCCAACTCCACGCCCCACACCGGTGACCCGCGCGACCCATCCGGCGAGTGGCGCCGCCGCCACGAGCAGCGCCGCATCAATCTCGACACCCTCCAGTCGCTCATCGACGCCTACCCGCAACGCCAACTCAAGTTCGTCGTGACCGCCCCCGATGACCTGCCCGAGATCGACTCCCTCCTGGCCCGACTCCGCAACTGGAGCGCCGACGACGTCCTGCTCATGCCCGAGGGCGTCGCCGTCGCGCCCCCGGAAACCCGCGACTGGATCACCCGCGAATGCGCCCGCCGCGCCTGGCGATACGGCCCGCGCCTCCACATCGAACTGTTCGGGAACCGGCGGGGAACCTGACCCCGCTGGACCCTCCCCGAACCGGGGCAAAGAATCGAACCGACGCCGCGACGACGGGACCGGCCCTCAGTGGCATCTCAGTTCGTGCCGGCGTGCGGTTCCCGACGGGGGGGACGCACGACCGGCGGCTCCATCACGGGGATTCAGCGCGATGATCATCAAACTCGGCAGACGTGCGGCGATCGCCGCGTTCCTCGGCGCGTCGCTGCTGATCGGCACGCACGGATTCGCCCAGCCCGACAAGTCCCTGAGCGCCGAACGCGAACACGCCCGCTCCCTGTCGCGCGCGTTCCAGCACGCCGCGGGCAAGATCGCCCCGAGCGTCGTCCATATCACCCAGATCAACCGCGTCCTGGTCCGGCGCAGCTTCTTCGACCCCGGAGAGGCCGTCACCCAGCCAACCGGCCTCGGCTCCGGCGTCATCGTCCGGCCGGACGGGTACATCCTGACCAACCACCACGTCATCGCCAACGCGGCGAAGCTCACCGTCAAGCTCAACGACCGGCGCGAACTCCCCGCCGAGATCGTCGGCATCGACCCCCCGACGGACCTCGCCGTCCTGAAGATCGACGCCCGCGGCCTGACGCCCGCCGACTTCGGAGACTCCGACGCCCTCGAGGTCGGCGAATGGGTCCTCGCCGCGGGAAGCCCCTTCGGCTTCGACAACACCGTCACCGCCGGGATCGTCAGCGCCAAGGGCCGCGTCGGCCTCTCCGCGCAGAGCGACGAACGCTACGAGGAGTTCATCCAGACCGACGCCGCCATCAACCCCGGCAACAGCGGCGGGCCGCTCGTCAACCTCGACGGACAGGTCGTCGGCATCAGCAACCAGATCGCCACCCGCAGCGGCGGATCGGTCGGCCTCGGCTTCGCCATCCCCAGCAGCATCGCGCAACACGTCGCCGAAACGCTGATCCGCGACGGACGCGTGGAGCGCGGCTGGCTCGGGCTCATCATGACCGACCTCACCAGGGAGCAGGCGGAGGCCGCCGCCCTCGTCGCCCCGGAGGGAGTCGTCGTCGACGAACTCGTCGACGGCGGGCCCGCCGCGCAATCCGGCCTGCGGAAGGGTGACATCATCGTCGCCTTCAACGGACGCCCAACCCAGTCCAGCAACCGCCTCCGCAATGCCATCGCCTTCACCGAACCCGGCTCCCAGGTCCCCGTCGAGATCATCCGCGGCGCCCGGCGCGCCACGCTCAACGTCCAGGTCGTCGACCGCGCCACCGGTCAGGCCGCGGCGGTCGGCGGAAAGGCCTACCGCGACCTCGGATTCGTCGTCCGGACGCTCACACCGGAGATCGCCCGCACGCTCAACTTCCCCGCCGATGCCAAGGGCGTCATCGTCATCAGCGTCGATGCCAACAGCCCCGCCGGCGACGCGCGCCTGCTCGCGCAGGATGTCATCGTCGGCATCGCCGACGTGGGCGTCGCGGACGTGGATGAGTTTGACCGCCTCATCGCCCGGCAGCGCACGACCGGGACGATCCGCCTCAACGTCATCGGCATGCGCGACGACGGGTTCACGCGCGCCTGGCGACGCGGGTACATCGACATCGTCCCCGCCCGTTAGCACGCGGGTATGCTCCGGGCATGACCGACTCCCCCGCTCTGCGCGTCAAAAAGCTCGACCCGCGTGCCGCCCTCCCCGCGTACCAGTCCGAACTCGCCGCGGGCCTCGACCTCGCCGCCTGTCTGCCGCCGGATTCGACCGGCGTCGTCATCGCGCCCGGCCGCATCGCCCGCATCGGCACCGGCCTCGCCGTCGCTATCCCGCCCGGCTTCGAGGGCCAGGTCCGCCCCCGCTCCGGGCTCGCGTCAAAGCTTGGCGTCACCCTCCCCAACGCGCCAGGCACGATCGACGCCGATTACCGCGGCGAGGTGATCATCGCCCTCATCAACCTCGGCCCGGAGCCCTACACCGTCACGCACGGCATGCGCGTCGCGCAGATGATCATCGCCCCCGTCGCGCACGCAACGGTCCGCGAGGTCGCCGAACTCGACGACACCCGCCGCGGCAGCGGCGGCTTCGGCTCCACCGGCGGGCACTGACCACGCTCAGGGATCGACTCGGATCGACTTGACCTGCCCGCCCGAAAACCGATCCGAGTGTTACGAGAGACGACCGGGCTCAAGGGCCCGGAAGGAGTCTCTCGATGAGCAGCACCGGTCGCGCGCCGAGCGCCATACGCCGCGAACCCGCGCGGAGCCGCGGCCCGGGGCGCCGCCGCCGGATCGTCCGCGCGGGCCGCGCCTTGAACGACGCAACGGCACCCGGGAAGCAGGGGTCCACGGGCAGCCCAGCGCGAACTTGGTCTGGAAGCAGCCGAAGTCGGCGGGGCTCAGCAGGCCATTGGAGTTGCAGTCGGGGTAGCACGTCGGGTCGGGCAACCCCGCGGGCGAATCAGGGAAAAGGCCCGCCGGCGGCGGGGTTGAACAGACCGCCCGCATAGAGCTGACTCTGGTGTGCGAACACGACACGGGCGGTTCCACTCGAACCGAAGTCCAGAGTCTCGGGCGCTCTCAGCCGGCGCGGCGGCAACCTGATGGCTGGTGCTCGCACGTCACTTTTCCCTTGGAGTGCAAAGCCGCTCGTGGTAGGCTCAAGCCGCTCCGATGAGTCGCGCCCATGGCCATCCCCCGACGTTTTCTGGCAGATGTTGCAACGAGGTCGTTGAAGTTCAGCGCGGGATCAGGGCTTGACAAGGAGTTCAGCCGCGCCATCGTCACGATCGATCCGGACGGGACGCGCGTTGACCCTGGCGTGCCGCGCTTCGACGAGTCGGTCCGGATCGCCGCCGTGCCGGGCTCGTACACCGAGGTCTTGGGCGGCGGCATCGCCGGGTATTTGCTCGCCTCCGGCGTGGACGGCAACGGCACGGATGGCCTGCTCCTATACCTGAATGTCAGCCACGGCAGGTTCAGAATCTATCAGAATGACTCAACGACTCCCCTCTACGACTACGCGCTCAATGTGCGCGATGTGGGGCCGAACACGTTTGCGGCCTACGCGCCGCCCAAGCCGACAACGTTTCTCGATCTGTTGGACAATGGAACCGGAGTCGGCGCCAGGGCACTTCAGCCGAAGACTGCCGTGATCTTCCACGGAGCGGTCGTTGTGGCCGGACCGGTCTGGATCCGCCAGAGCGACGGGAAATACGAGCTCTCCGGCTGGGGGTTCGCGCTCAGCAACAACAAGGGGGCGCCGGGGAGTTGGCTGACATTCGTGCACGACTCTGATCCTTTACAGCAAGGACAGCTGTACGTTCCGCGCGGTCGCGAGTGGTGCATGCGGGCTGCGCCGATCCACGGCGCCCGTGGCCAAGCCAACCCGTTGTCGTGCTCGATCTGCTGCTCCGACTACGTCTTCAAGGATCAGCCGGGAGGGCAGGCGGTATCCGGCCGGGCGTACTACTTCCAGATTCTGCGCCCGGGCGTGGGCAGCAACTGGACGGTGGGTCAGGGCGCCTACCAGGACAAGCTCAAGGTCTTCGACATCCGACCGACCGCGTTCCGCAAGCTCAACCACGCGCACTCGTGCGTGGCCACGGAGTGGACGCCGCCAGACAGCGAGGCTCAAGGCGTGCAACTTATGGTGTCGATCGGCGACAACCGGGTCCACAACCGCTTCATACGGTTCACCCACCCGAGCTATCTGGGCGACTACACGACCGGGTGGACGGTGCAGGAGAACTACCACGGCAAGGCCGACGCGGCGACCGGGCCGGCGGAGGCCACCGAATCGCCCCAACCGGTCGTGGCGTTGTTCGGGCCCAGCCCGGGCGAGATCATCTGGACCGCCGACCTCAGGAGCGAGTGGCTCTTCCTCATGCGGCTGCCGAACGGGGACGATCTGCCGGACCAGGCGAGACTGGAGCACTTGTACGGCTTCGGCACGGGGGTCGGGCACGGGTTCGTTTCGGGCCAGTTCGACCCGCCGAGGAGCCGGCCGGTCCTCATGGCCGTGAGCCAGGCGCGCCCGGAGGTCAGCGGGCACTCGCTGGCGGCCGTGTACGACGAGGAGAGCCACACGGGCTACGAGCCGGATGCGCGGCGCATCCTGTTCTGCCCGGATTCGAGCAAGCCCAAGGAGTGGACGCAGATCCTGGCGACGCACAGCGACGGCTCCAGCCCGACGGTGGCGATCCACGCGGGCTACATCTACTTCGCTTCGTTCGGGACCGGCATCCGCCGCATCCCGATCCCGTCGCTCACGCCCGCGAGCGCCCCGACGCTCAAGTCGCTGCGCCCGATGCTGGTCGGGTGCGGGGGGAAGAACCTCGTCAAGGAGCTGTGTTTCTTCGAGGACGTCCTTAATCCCTCGAATCCGGCAACGGTCACACCAATCCAGAAGATCTCAAACTTCCCACCACAATGGCAGGACGGTTCACTGCCGCCGATGCCGATCGCGCCAACGCTGGCGGATCGCGGCCTGAAGCTCAGGACGCAGCGTAGCAATAGCGCTGGGTACTACGCGCGAGTCCGGGTCTCGTCCGACGTTTCAACGAGTTGGAATACACTGCCGCCAGGGTATCAGTGGGTCACTCAGCCGACAGGCCCAGTGCAGGTCAGGCGTTTTCGCGCCTGGCTCCGTGACGGGTCCTTTGACCAAGCCGCCCAGATTACTCCGAACAAGACCCACGCGCTCTACGTGCGTCTCTGGGACGAGACGGGCGTCAACCGTGCGGGCGCGGTGAACGAATGCTCAGTCCGCGACCGCTGGGTCCCGTGTACGAACATCAGCGTGCAGACGATTGCGGATACTCGCGCCCTTGGCCTGCGCTTCAACGCCTACACGAGCGGGTCGGACACGGATAAAGAGGACAACTACGGGTACATCCTCATCGCCGAAGCGCTCGACGGCAATGGCGCGCTGCCGTACCCGCTGGCACCACCGCCGGAGGCCGAGGGCCCGGACGAGCACCTGGCGGTCACCGGGTTCAGCCTTGCCACGACAGTCAATTGGTGGATCAAAGTCGCCGGAATGATGCCCATTGCCAACTGGGATCATTACGCAGCACGGGGCGTGTTCAATCAGGGCACGGCTCAATTCGACAGCGATCGTCGTTGGCCGCTGCTGACTCTTTGGGCGGCGGACGACCGATACGTCGAGTTCCTGGCCGATTGCGAGAACCGGGGCTTCATGATCCGGTACCGAACCGACTCGGGCAGTCCGGTGCAGTCCGTAGCATTTGGGGACCAGAAGCAGATCTGGCTTCCCGATTCCCCCTGGCTGCTGGCGATCGGCTTCGATTCCGTGTTGAATCGGCTCGATGTCGGCGCGAGCCTTGCGGGCGACACGGTTCGACGGATCACGGGCGGCATCCCATGGACCGCGGGAGCGCCATTCACCAAACTTCGGTTTAGGGGTGCGACGGGCGGATACGGCATTGGCGCGAACGGAGAGGTCTGCGAATCGCGCGTGATCGGGGGCGAGATTAATCCGGGCAGCACGCTCGGGTACGACGCGCTGCCGAGCGCGTTCGCGAACTTGGGGTTCCTCTACGTGCCGTGATGGCAGATTCGGAGTCCGGCCGATGAAAAACTGTCGACGGGATCCAAAGCGCACCATTCTGATCTGGCTAGCAGCCTTCGGCATCGGAGCATCCGCCAGCGCGCAAACGTGGTCATTTGCGAGGATCGCGGACACGAGCACGACGGTTCCTGGATCGGGCGCAACGTTTCAGGCGTTCAACATCCCGGCGATCGACGCCGGAACGGTCGCGTTCGCCGGTTTCAACACGATCGCCGGAACGGCCGGGGTCTACACGGGCTCCGGCGGCCCGTTGAGCGTGATTGCGGATCGAAACACGCCGGGCCCCGGCGGGCCGAACTTCATTGGGTTCTTTCAGGGGTCCCCCTATTCGCCATCGGTTGACAATGGGGACGTGGCGTTTCTCGCCGGCAACGGCGTGCAAGGCGGGATCATGCTCAGGCAGGGGACCACCATTCTTCCGGTGGCGACGAATATCACGCCGGTTCCGAACGGCGGCGGAGCAACGTTTTTCTCTCTTGGCCAGCCGACGCTCGACGCGGGTCGCGTCGTGTTCGCTGGGTTCACTGCAGGGGCGGCACAAGGAGGAGTTTATTCTTGGACGAGCGGATCGCTCGCGATCATCGCCGACAAGTCCACTTTGATCCCGGCGGGTTCGGGCACGTTTACCGGGTTCGGAGACGCGTCGCTCGACGAGGGGCAGGTCGCGTTTGCCGGGAGCGGCGCGGGCGCGCAACGCGGTGTGTACCTCGCGGGTCCCGGAGGGACAATCGAGCGCCTCTACGACACGACGACGGTCGTTCCCGGCGGAAACGGCGGGACGTTCGCGACGATGGCGCAGGTCGTGCTCGACGCGGGTCGGGTCGCCTTCTACGCCAACGGGGCCGGCCAGGAAGGCGTGTACTCGGACCTCGGGGGCGGCCTGCACGCCGTCGCCGACCACAACATGGCGGTCCCGGGGCATCCGGGATCGTTCTTCGGCGGCTTCGGCTTCGCGTCGATCGACGACGGCGCCGTCGCGTTCACCGGCGTGTTCGCCGGCGCCAACCGCGGCGTCTTCTCGCCGCACGGGGGCGCTTTGGGCAAGGTTCTGGCTTGGGGCGACACACTCGACGGCAAGATCGTCATGGACACGCTCATCGGGATGCAGTCGCTCTCGGGAGACTCCCTCGCGCTGTACGTCGAGTTCACCGACGGGTCGCGCGGCATCTACATGGCGACGATCCCGGCGCCGGGTACTTTGGTACTCGTGCTCGTGCCATTCCTCTGCTCGCGGCGCAGGCGCGCGTGAACGAGTACGCGACCGCAGGGGGCGCGCCCAGGCGCGCCGCGGGGTTGTTCACGCCGCGAGCTATGCGCGCAGCGCCACCATTGCGCGGTAGTAGCGCTACCCGGCGCACACAATAATGCGTCAGGCCGTTCAGGTGCGGGACGGGGCTCGCGCGACCGGAACCGGTCCGGGCATGCCCAAGAGGTAAATCTCGACGGGCGGGTAGACGCAGCCGCCCGCAGTCGCCGCGCGACCGCCCGCTCCAGCGCCGCGACCCCGCGCCTCACCCCGCCAGCTTCGACGCGACGGCCACCACCCGCGCCGCGACCTTGTCCACAGACGCCTGGTGTTTCGCGTCCTTGAGCGACCCGTCCGCGCCGAATGCCTCCTCCGCCTTCGAGAGCGCGAACTTCTCGGGGATCACAATCACCCCGATGTTCCCCAGGATCGCCCGCAGGTGCACGAGCCCGCGCAGCCCGCCCAGCGCGCCCGTCGAGGCACTCAGCAGCCCCGCCACCTTCCCCGTGAACGCCACCAGCGACGCCTCGCCCGGCTCCGGACGCGACGCCCAATCGATCGCGTTCTTCAGCACGCCCGTGATCGAACTGTTGTACTCCGGTGCGGAAATCAGGATCGCCTGGTGCGCCTTAAGCATCTCCTTGAACCGCTTCGCCCCCGCGGGCAGCCCCGAGCCCGCCTCCAGATCCCCGTCGTACAGCGGCAGCTCCAGTTCGCGCAGATCGACGAGCGTCGCCTCGCCCCCCGCCGCGCGCACCCGCGCCGCCCCCGCCGCGATCAACCGCTTGTTGAATGACTGCTCGCGCGTGCTGCCGGCAAAACAAAGAACGTTGACCTTTGCGGCCATGGAAAATCCTCCCCTGGTTTCAACTCCCCGTCGTGCCCGGAATCAGGCGATGCCGCCCTTGAGGCCCTTGCCGCCGAACTTCTCGCGCAGACGGCGCAGCTCCGGCGTCACCTTCATGATCTCGTCCAGCGGACGACCCTGATCGTCGCGACCCTGGCGCCCGCGCCCGCGACCGGCCCCGCCACGCCCGCCCGGCGCCGCCGCCGGCTCCGGCGGCGATTGCAGCGCCTTGATGCTCAGGCTGATCCGGCGCGTCTCGGGGTCGATCTTCAGGACCTTGACCTTCACCACCTCGTCCTGCTTGAGCACCTCGCCCACCGTCCCGACCCGCCGCCACGCCAGCTCCGAAATATGCACCAGGCCCTCAACGCCCGGAGAGACCTCCACGAACGCGCCGAACTCCATCAGCTTCGTCACACGCCCGTTGACCTCCGCGCCTTCCTTGATCTCGCTCGCCGCCGCGGCGAACGGATCGGCCGTGCACTGCTTGATGCCCAGCGACAGCCGCCCCGCCTCCCAGTCGATCTTCAGTATCTGGACGCGGACCTTTTCCCCCTGCTTGACGTACCGGCCCACCGCCTTCTCGCCGTGCCCGACGCGCTCGTGCGTCAGGTCCGAGACGTGCACGAGCCCGTCCACGCCGCCCAGGTCCACGAACGCCCCGAACGGCATGATCTTCCGGACCACGCCCTCGACCACCTGCCCCTCGGCCAGCGTCCCCTTCAGCTTTTCCGCCTGCTCACGCCGCTCCTGCTCGAGCAGGTCCCGGCGCGACAGCACGATGTTGCCCTTGCCCGTCCGGTCCACCCGCACGACCTGGCACTTGATCTTCTCGCCCACGAACACCGACAGGTCCGCTATGTGATCCAGCGAAACCTGGCTCGCCGGCATGAACGCGCGATGGCTCGACACCTCGAGCTCGAGCCCGCCCTTGTTCACCCCGCTCACCCGGGCCTCGATCACCTGGCCCGGCTCGAGCATCTCCCAGTCCGCCTTCTTGACGGTGCCGGGGCGCGAGCAGTTCAGCAGACCGTCGCTGTCGCGCTGGTCCACCACCACCTCGATCACATCGCCGACCTTGGGAGCGTCCTCATCCGTGAACTGCTGGCGCGCCACCACGCCCAGCTCCTTCGGGCCGAACTCAAGAAAGATGTCGTCGGGGCCGACCGAGACCACCGTCCCGGGACGCACCTCGCGCCCCGCCTGCACCACCCGCGGGCCGCGGATCTGGTTCGCCGTCACCGGCTTGGGGGGCAGCTTGGGCGGCACATGCCTCGGGGCGTGCTCCGCGTCCATCTCCTTCATCGCCGCTTCGATCTCCGCGTTCGTCTCCGCGTCCAGCGCGATCGGCGCCGGGATCGACCCGGGCCGCCGGCCCGGAGATTCGGCGCCGCGCCCGGCGGGGGGCTGGGCCCCGCTGCCTGTGGATTCGGACGGGACGAGGCCGGACGGATCAGGCATCGAAGACATGAATGCACGCGCTCAACTTGGGAACCACCGATCCACCCCGACGTCCGCGCCGGGCCACCACCACCAGTGTACACCGATTCCAGCCCCCGGACGCAAGCCCGCCCCGCCCCCCGAGGACGCAGCCCTCGCGGATCGCCCTCACGATCCGCTCCGCGGTCCGGACATTCGCGAAACCCGCCTCCGCGTCGATCGACGGACGGCGGCCCGTCCGCACCGCGTCCAGGAAGCTCTTGATCTCCATCACGATCGGCTCGCCGTCGTCGATCACCAGCGGCTCAACGTTCACCAGCTCGTGCCAGTTCAGGCTCGTCAGGTCGACGCCCCGGCGAAGCTGCTCGCGGATCTCCGCCATCTGGATCTCGTTCGCCCGCCGCCGGATGATCGTCCCGCTCTTGGTCGCGTAGTCGATCTTGATATACGCGTTCTCGCCCGTGATCCGCGTCACCCGCTCCGTCTTCAGCGCCAGCCGGCTCGCCGTGATGTTCGCCACGCACCGCCCGTGCGGGCGGTTGAACGTCAGCCACGCGTTGCAGATGTCTTCGTGCTGCGTGATCACGCTCACGCCCGCCGCGCGGATCTCGTCCGGCTCCTGCCCGCCCATCATCATCAGCACCACGTCCAGGTCGTGGATCATCATGTCCATCACCACGCCCACGTCCACCGACCGGAACGTCATCGGGCTCACACGGTGCACCTGCACGAACCGCGGCACGATCTCCTGCCCGTTCGCCGTCGCCTGCTGCATCGCCCGCAGCACCGGGTTGAACCGCTCGATGTGCCCGACCATCAGGACCGCGCCCGTCTCCTCCGCCACGCCCTTGATCGCCGCCGCGTCATCCGCGTCGCCCGCCAGAGGCTTTTCGATCAGGCACGCCACGTTCGCACGCAGCAACCGCTCCGCCACAGCCCGGTGCGATGTCGTCGGCGTCGCCACGCTCGCCACGTCCACGCCGGCCGCCAGCAGCTCGTCGAGCGTCTTGAACGCGCGGCAGTTGAACTTCTCCGCGATCGCCGACCGGCGCTCCTCGTCCGCGTCGACCACGCCGACCAGCTCGCACCCCGGCAACTCCGCGTACACCCGCGCGTGGTGACGCCCCATCCGCCCGACGCCCACGGCGCCGCAGCGGATCTTCCGCCCGTGAAATCGGTCGGCGTCCGTCGTCTCGGCCTCGGTCATGATGGTGGACATCGGCGGCCCCGGCCTCTCAGCCCGCGATCAGTTCGGTCATCGCCCGGGCCAGGTCGTCCTTGTTCGTCAGGCCCACAAACTTCTTCTTCACCTGCCCGTCCTTGAACAGGATGATCGTCGGGATCGCCGAGATCTGGAACTTCATCGCCGTGTCCCGATTCGCGTCGGTGTCCATCTTCCCGACCTTGAACTTCCCCGCGAACTGCTGCGCCACCGCCTCGATCGTCGGCGTCAGCATGCGGCAGGGCATGCACCACTCCGCCCAGAA
>CAZMPE010000051.1:0-10973 GCA_964567955.1 uncultured Phycisphaeraceae bacterium
TCCCCCCTCCATGATCGCCGCGGGGATTCACACGGCGGTTTCGGTGCTGCGCGACGGGAATCGGGAGAAGATCATGCAGTTCATGCCGCGGCACCTCCTGATCGATGTCGAACTGATTACCCCGGAAAACGCCAAACAGTACTACTTCCCCGACTCGGTGTATTGAGGCTCTTTGGGGGAGGGTGGGGACCATGGGCGATCCAGAGCCCCCTCTCCGTCCCTCTTGAGGGCCGCCTTGACGGCTCGACCGCCCGGACCCCGTGCGCGGCGCTGGCGATTGCGGACCTCCATGGGGCAAGACGTTTCCAGGAGCCCTTTACTTCTCACACCTTTCTTGGGATGCTCTGATATTGGCGCGGTTCCGCCGCGTCATGCCGCGCCATCGTGTCGGCGCGCAGTTGTAACGCCTCTGGAGGAAAAACATGAAGCAGTTCGCACTTCCGATTGTGGCGGTCGCCGCGCTCGCCGGGTCCGCCATGGGTCAGGTCGTCTTCCCGACCGGACCACACGCGGCTCAGAACTTCATTCCGTTCGGAGTTGGAACGGCGGCGGCTCCGACCAACAACAGCACGTTGCATCAAGTGTTCCGTGCGGATCTGTTCGGAGCGTCTCCGGTGCAGATCACCGAGATCGCGTTCTCTCCCGGCGTCGTGGGAACCTACAACGCGGATGTGACGATCAATCTGGGCTACACGTCTCGGACGCCTCAGTTGGCGCCCCCCGCCGGACTCGACATCCCCACGGCCGGTGGCGGGGGCACACCGAACGCGAGCGGCGCAATGTCGACGTTTTTCGCGAACGCAGCCCTCTCCATACCGATCACCACCTCCGGGACCGCGAACTGGACCGAGTTCAAGTTCCCGGGCACTTTCGTCTTCGATCCAGCGCAAGGGAATCTGCTCGTCGAGATCGTGGCTGTCGCCACGCTCGGGGCCGGAGTGGATCTCACCGTGTCGCGAGCGGCCGGAAGCCCCGAGGCGACTCGCGCGTTCAATACAACACGGTTCGGCGCGGCCACATCGACGACGACGGCCACCCGGATGCAGTTCACATTCGCCCCGGTCGCGGCCTGCTACCCGGATTGCAACGGCGACCAACTCCTCAACCTCGCCGACTTCGGCTGCTTCCAGACCGCCTTCGCGACCGGCAACATGTACGCCGATTGCAACGGCGACACGATCCTCAACCTCGCCGACTTTGGCTGCTTCCAGACGAAGTTCGCCATCGGCTGCCCGTAAGCAGTCGACGAACTCGCGTATGCCAGGGCCGCGGTCCAGAGGGATCGCGGCCCTTCTTCATGCTCTTGCTCCGCTCCCGGCGGTCCCCGGAGGGTTCACTCGATCGCTCGCACCTTCATGTTCCGGAACCACACGTCGTCCCCGTGGTCCTGAAACGCCAGGTGTCCCTTCTTCTCGCGACCATGCCCGGGCATGTCCTTGAACTTGCTCGCCGCGATCATCGCCTCCCACTCGGGGCTGAGCAGCTCGTAGGCGAGAACCCTCCAGCCGTTGACCCAGTGCTCGACGTGGTTGCCCCGGACGACGATTCGGACGCTGTTCCACTCGTCGGCCGGTCGGACGACGTCGCCCGCGCACTCGATCAGTCCGTACAGCGCGCCCGCGCTCGTCTTCGGGTTCTTGCCGTCCTGGTGCAGAGCGTTGTCGAGCACCTGCATCTCCGGGCCGGTCTGCCAGACATAGTCGCCATGCTCCGCAACGCGGTAGAAGATCCCGCTGTTCGCGCCCGGGGCGGCTTTCCACTCGCAGGTGAACTCGAAGTCCGTGTACTGACCGTTCGTGATAATGTCGCCCCCGCCTCCGCCGGCGATGTGCCGCAGGGCCCCGCCCTCGACCGCCCATCCGGCGGCGGGGAATGCCTCCTTCTTGAAGCCTCGGAAGCCCTTCGTCGTCGCGCCATCGAACAGCAGCTTCCATCCCGCAGCCTTCTCTGCTTCCGTCAGCGTGTTGTGGGCCCGCTGATCGGTCCACGAGGGGCCGACCGTGACGGCGCCGGTCGCCGCCCATTCCGTGCCGCGGGCCAGCAGCACCTTGAACTGCGGGTCGCTGATCGACCGCTTGGAATCCTGCGAGCCCGTCCAGACGTGCCCGAGGGGCGTGTGGAAGACCCGGCCCTTGCCGTAGGTCAGCGTGATCGCCATCGGCTCATCCTGGCCGGTCCCGCCCGACTCGGTCGTCGAGCGAGCCGACGCGAGCACGCGGAACTCGGCCTTCTGCGTGTTCACGAGCTTGTGGTACAACTCGTCGGGGTGGGCCGTCATGTCGGCCAGGCCACTCGTGATCGGATGGGTCGTGTCGGTGTACGCCACGTCGAACTCGTGGAACCGGCCGTGACCCGTCCCCTCGCGCCACAGCAGCCCGCACATCTGCTCGTACTCCGCCCAGCCCGGAAAGGCGTTGTTCGCGGCGTGGATGAACACGACGCCCGTGCCCCGAGCCACCGCCTTGACGAAGTTGGACTCGGCCGGTTCGCCCCACCGGGGTCCGTTGTAGTCCAGGACGATCGCCGCGTAGTTCGCGAGCGACGCGGAGTCGCCCAGCGCCGTCGGCGCATCGTCCGCGATGTCCACGACAAAGCGGCCCGAGGCTTCCAGCGTGTCCTTGTGGAGGCGGCTGGTGTACTGCCAGTTGTGGTTGTTCTTGCCCGTGACCAGCAGCACACGGACGGGGTCGGCGCCGGGGACACCGCCCCCCGCGGACGCGCCGGCGCAAAGGACGAGAGCCGCCGAACAGGCGGCCAGAGCGATCATGTTCATGACTTCCTCCTTGGTCCTGATTGCTGCGCCGACGACCCCACGGCCGGCCCGGCCACGACGACGCCTCGCGGATGCGCGGCGCTCCGATCCGACCACCCGGCGGCGCGCAGCGCCTTGAGCCATTCAACTCGTTCCGCCGCGGCGGGCGATGCGCCCGTATCCGACCCCTCCTCCCACCACCAGCACAGGTGAACCGGGAGGTCCATATCCAGCACCAGGTCGGCCAGCTGAGCCCGCGTGAAATCCGCGTAGGGCGCCCGTACCTCGAGCCGTCGGTCCTTCGGCGCCCCGACGGCGCACAGCCGTGTCACCAGCAGGCACCGATCAATCGTCTCGGCGACAAAGTCGAGATCCGGATCGCCGGCCGCGTTCGAGGGGGCATAGGCGGGCCAGAGCACCGTCTCGATTCCTTGAGCCGCCGCGTCAAGTGCGGCGGCTACGAGCAGGCGTGTGACCGTGTGCTGTTCGGAGTCGCCGGGGTCGCCCGGGCCGGATTCCTCGGTTATTGGCAACGCGTAGAACGAAGCGTGGCTCGCCGCGGCCCGCTTGCGGCGGCCCGCGGTCGAATCAGCCAACGAGGGCGCCCAGACCACGGATGGGTCCTGGCCGGCGCGGGGTGCGCGATCGGCCGCCACGGCCGCGGAAAGCAGGCCCGAAACGTCTCCGTCATCGATCAGCAAGACTCGGGCCTGGTGGGACATGGTCTTCTCCATCCTACCTCCCCCGCCCGCCCTCTGGGAAACAGGCCTTCAAGGGCCTCTGAGGGGCGCCTGAAAACGGCATAACACCCCCCCAATGCCCAACTTGTGATGAGAATTCCTTCCTTTCGGGTGGCCATCTCGCGGAACCGTGGCACATTCGAATACGGAGGCACTCAGGAAGGGTGAAAAAAATGGAGAGCAGAAGCTTGGCCGTCGGGGCGCTTGTCGCCTCGGCGATGACAGTTGCGGCACTTCCCGCCATGGCCGGCGGCGTGGGCTGGAACAGGAATACCAACTGGGTTCCCGGCACTTCGCAGGGTTCATCACAAGGCAATCCCGGGCCCGGACCCGGTGGCGGCTTCGTGTGGCGCTACGAGTGGACCAACGGCGGGCCCCTGGACTCGGGAGACCCCTGGTATCTCGAGCCGCGCAACCTTTCGACTTGGGACGCGTCGTGGTACGCGACGAACATGGGTGCGTGGTCCAAGGGCGACAACGTCAGCCCGCCGATCATGCAGGACCGTTCGATCCATAACCTGCACACGAGCACGTACGCGGATATCCCCGTCCTTTCGTGGATCAATCCGCTCGGTGAAGGAACGCTTATCGACATCACCGGCTCGCTCCGGCTCCGGTGGTCCGGCGGCGGCGGGATCGGATTCCCGGTCGACGTGGACGTGGTTCTCGCGGTCTTCAACGTCGGTACGCAGACCACGACGCCGCTCCTGTCGCAGACCTACAGCAAGCCCACCCCGATGCCCACCATCGAGGAGGAGATCACGATCCCGCTGAACTTCCTGGGTCTGAACTTCGACACCTATGACCAGCTCATCCTGACGCACCGCGGGCGTGTATCGTTCGGACCGTTGGGATTGTGGGTGTCGATCTTCGACGAAGAGATGAACCTGACTCTTGTACCGAGCCCAGGAACGGCGGCCCTGCTCGGGTTGGCCGGCCTGGCGGCCATGAGACGCAGACGACACTGACACTACCCGGCGGCCGGGCGGAACGACCGGCACTACGAGCTTTCTATCCACCCGAGCCCCGGCCGATCTGTTGGCCGGGGCTTGTATTTTTGGAGCGGTTACGGCGCGGGCCTGAGCGCCCTGGCGAAGAACGCCGCGACATCCGACTTGAGCTTGGCGAGATCGGCCCCCCGGATGTACATCATGTGTCCCGACTCGTAGTACGTCGTGCTGACGTTGGGCCGCAGGCTCGGATCGAGCCCGAGGTGCGAGACGGTGTAGTCCGAGGCGAAGAACGGGGTGGCCAGGTCGTAGTACCCGCTCGCGAAGAGGACGTGCAGATCGCGGTTCGTGCTCATCGAACGCCGGAGCGTCTCGCCGACATTGGCGTAGCGGTTCGACGCCGAGGCATAGCTCCACGGATTGACTCGGCCCGTCAGGATCTCGTAGGGCAGATCGTTGTTGTAGCCCAGCTCGCGGCGCAGGTAGTCGTTCAGCGTCGCCGTGTACGGCCCCTGGATCGCCTCGTAGCTGGGGTCAAAGTCGGGGCTGCTGCCCACGCTGTGAGCGTCGATCCCCGTGTACCGGCTGTCGAGTCGGCCCACGGTCCGCCGCTTGTGCCGCAGCAGTTCCTTCGTAAAGTGCGAGATCCCGATCCGCAGGTTCGAGCGTTCGACGAAGTCCTTGGAAAGACCCGTGTAGCGGGCCAGCGTCGTCGCGATCTCGTCGTGTTCCGCCGGTGTCAGGTCCGCGCCGCGACCCAGGGCGACCAGGTATTTCGTCCGCGCCCACTCCTTGACCTCGCTGAGCGTTCCCTCCAGGTCGCGCTGCAGAGCCGGCTCAAGCTGCCGGTGGTACCACGCCGTCGCCGTGTAGGTCGGCAGGAACAGCCAGTACGGCGTGTCATTGCCGACGTCAAACCGGATGGTCTGGAAGTTGAGCACCGACGAGATGAGCACGATGCCGTTCAGGTTCATCCCGTGCGTGTCCTGCAGGTACCCCGAGAGACCCGCGGCTCGCGTCGTTCCGTAGCTCTCGCCCGCGAGGAACTTCGCCGAGCTCCACCGCTCGTGGCGCGTCACGTACAGCCGGATGAAATCCCCCACCGCCTGGATGTCCTCGTCCAGCCCCTGAAACTGCCGGGCGCTCTCCCCCTCGACCGGACGCGAGTACCCCGTGCCGACGGGATCGATGAAGACCAGGTCCGCAAGGTCCAGCCACGCGTACTCGTTCGGGGCGAGCCGGTACGGAGGGGACGGCAGCGCGGGCTCGTCCGGTCGTTCGTCCCCGTCGGTCATGAGCACGCGTCGCGGCCCGATCGCCCCCAGGTGCAGCCAGACCGACGACGAGCCCGGGCCGCCGTTGAACGCGAACAGGATGGGACGTGTCGCCGGGTCGATCTCCTCGCCTGACTTTGTGTAGGAAATGAAGAAGACGTTCGCCCGCGCCTTGCCGTCATAGCTGGGCAGGACCATGTACCCGGCGGTCGCGTCGTACTCGATCTTCTTGCCGCCGATCGTCACCTCGTGGCGCGTCGTCACGGGCTCCTTGGTCTCCTCGGCAACGGCCTTCGAAGCGGGCGCGGCCTTGGCGGCCTCCTCCTGACCAAGGGCGGAGCACGGTGTGAACAGGAGCAGCAGCGCGACGAGGATTCGGTGCATGGGCGCCTCCGGAAGAGTGCGGGGATGGTACCGGAAACACTCGTGCACCGGCAAACCCCGCCGTATGATCCGGCGTGCCGGCTCGTGCGCCCGCCCCATGAAGACCAACGCCCGTTCCATGGATGACGTGATCGAGTCCGCCGCGCGGGCTCTCGGGGCGGCGCGCAGCGTCGTCGTCATGACCGGGGCCGGTGTCTCCGCCGAGAGCGGATTGCGGACATTCCGCGGGGCGGCGGATGCCGGGGCGCCGGCCGACATGCGGGCGCTTTGGAAGGACTTCGACCCGCTGACGCTGGCGACGCCGGAGGCCTTCGCCGAGGACCCGGAGAGGGTCTCACGCTGGTACGACTGGCGTCGTCTCGGCTGCCTCGCCGCGATGCCGAACCCCGGGCACGATGCTCTCGCGGGCCTTGAGCGCCGGCTTCTTGGCCTCGACGGCGGCGCGTTCACGCTCCTGACGCAGAACGTCGACAGGCTCCACCAGAGAGCGGGAAGCGTCAACGTCGTCGAACTGCACGGATCGATCCTCGAATGGCGCTGCGTGCGAACCAACCGGACCGTTGTTCCGCCGCCCGAGCCCTTCACGACGTTTCCGCCTCCTTCACCCTTCGCTGCAGGAGCGATCCTGCGCCCGAACGTCGTCTGGTTCGGAGAGATTCTGCCGGAAGCCGCGCTGCAGGCGGCCTCCGCCGCCGTCCGTTCGTGCGACCTGTTCATGTCGATCGGGACCAGCAGCGTCGTCTATCCCGCCGCGGGTCTGATCGGCGTCGCCGCCGCGAGGGGCGCCGCCACGATCGAGGTCAATCCCGAACCGACGCCGATGACACGTCTCGTGGACCACGCGCTGCTGGGCCGGTCCGGCGAAATCCTGCCGAAACTGCTCGGGGCCTGCGGAGTCTGATCGGCGCTTACACCCGCCGGATCGCGTCGGACAGCGGCTTGCCGTCCGCGTTGTCGCCGCACAGGCAGACGCGGATGCCCATCGCCTCCGCCATGGCCGCCTTGGCCGCCAGCGCGCGGTCGGCCATCCGGGCATCCGGCGCGTAGACGACCTGGATGTGGTTCGACTGGTGGCGTGCCATCATCTGGTCACGCGTGACGCCATACAGAACGGCGTGCATGATCGGCCACTGCGCCGTCGTCGATTGCCAGCGTCGCTGGGTTTCGTCCGCAGGCAAGGTGATCGCGGCGCAACGCCCGATGTCCATGCAGAGCCGCCCGGCCCGCTTGGCGCCGTCGACGAAGATGCGGGACCAGACCACTTCGCCCGCGCGGCTCACGCCCTTGATGGTGCCTCCTCCGAGCCGGAAGTACATCGGAGGCTGGCGTTCGCTGACGGCCCCTGCGTACCCGCCCTCAAGATGCGACGGGGGAACGGCGCCCGAAATCTCGAAGACCCACACGTACCGGTCGAGGGATTCTCCCTCGGCCCGCTCGATCGCCGTCCCTTCCCCCTTCCACCAATCTCCCCACCTCAGGTCGTGCAGCGTGTTGTCCGGCGCCAGCCCCATCGCCCGCCAGATCCGGTTCGTGATCAGACCATCCAAACCGGCGCACTCGTCAACCTCGTTGAAATGCGTGATGGGGAGCCCCGGACGAATCACCGCGCCGCCGGCGCCGACAACAGGCGGTCGCTCCGAGCAGTTGAGCAGCCCCTCGGCCAGATCGCTGGCCGGGCACAGATCCTTCAGGCCCTGCTGGTACTGGATGCCGATGGCATCGCAGCCGAACTCCTCGGCCAGGCGTGCCGCGGCGATGTACATCTTGCACTGTTGCCGGACCTGGCCGTCGGTCAGGTCCGTCGCGTCGTTCGGGCCGGTGAGGAACCGCATGCCGCGCTCCTCGACCCAGCGTCGGACTCCGTCGGCCTCCTCATCGCCGACCCGTGTCATCGCGTAGTACAGCGCCGACTGGCTGAGCCGCTCCTTGAAGACTCCGGTGGCGTGCAGCAGATGGTCCGGGATGATCGCGTTGAACATCCCCATGCACCCCTCGTCGAAGACGCCGAGGATGGCGGGGCGGCGAACGAGTTCCGCGGCGAGCGCTTCGCCGAGGCGGCGCTCGCGTGGAGGCAGGCGGCGTGCATCCAGCCGCTCGACATGCGATTCGTCGTGCTTGATCCGACCCTTGGTCAGCCATTGGCGCAGCTTGCGCCGGAACTCCGGCGCTTCAAAGTCTTCGCCCCAGAGCAGCGAGGCCTCCACGCCCGCCTTGGTGAGCGAGCCGCGGAGGTTCAGCGCCCCGACCAGCCCCGGCCACTGCCCTGACCAGTTGGCGAGAATCAGGATGGGCCCCCGGTGGTGTTGCAGACCGATGAGCACGTGATGCGAGTACTGCCACACGGCCTCAACCACCACGAGCGGCGCATCGGGGTGGATGCCCGCGAAGACCTCTCGCCCCTGCATTTGTGAGCTGATGAAGCCGTGTGCAGCGCCCCGCCCCGTATCGGCGCGAACGAGTTTCCACCCGAGGGCGCCGAATGCCCGGGTTGCCGCGCGCTCGACGTCCTGCTGGGCGGGCCAGCACGCCGCGTTAGCGGATTCCCGCAAGTCACCAGACGCCACGAGCATGGCCGTGCGACGGGCCACGCGTTTCGGTACCCTCACACTCGGCGCAGCGTACGCGGGCATGATCTGCTCCTCCCTTCCTTCGGGAATCAAGGGTACGCCACGATCCAGTCATCGCAACGCGGCCCGGTGAACCTCGAAGTGTTCGGCACCGCTCGGCCTCAGAACGCTCCGCATCAAGTGCAGGTGGTCGACACGAAAGGCCTGCACATCGAGCGGCTGATCCACCGCCGGGGCCCTCGCCCCTCCCGTGAACCGGCACAGCGTCAGGTGCGGCAGAAACCGGTCGCCCGCACGCTTGCGCGGGTCGCGGGCGAGTCGGGCCGCGAGCCGGCGCTGGACCTCCAGCAGGCCGGGAGGGGCGTCCGTCTCCGCCGCGACAAGCCGCGGCCAGCCGCGCTCGGGCAGCGTGATGAGCCTGATCGGTCTCAGTTCGAACGGCGCGATCCCCGACGCGGACCGCACCACAGACTCGACGACATCGTCGACCTTGTTCTCCTGGGTGTCGCCAATGAACTGGACCGTCATGTGGACCTGCGCGAGGGGGCACTCGCGGTAGGGGGCGATGGGCGGCAGGTCGAACTTCCGCAGAGCTCGCAACAGCTGGCGCGCCGTGTCCTCCGGGGCGGCGATCGAAACAAACAGCCGCCATGGGCTCGACGCCGCGCTCACGGCCGGATCCCGAATCTGGACAACCCGAGGAATCCGATCGGGCGGCTCGTCGTTCCCACTGTCGCCAGGTCCGCCAGGGCCTCGCCGATGACCGGAGCGAACTTGAAGCCGTGCCCGCTGAAGCCGCAGGCGACGACCACCCGCTCGTGTCGCGGATGCCGGTCGATGATGAAGTGCGAGTCCGGCGAGTTGGTGTACATGCAGACAAGCGTCGACGTAACCGGGCCGCGGGCGTCGGGCAGGAAGCGCTCCAGCGCCGGAGTGAACGTGCCTTCATCTCCGGCACGGACGGCTCGCTCGATCGTTTCCGGGTCCGTCGCCTCCTCCTTGCGGTGCAGGGCCAGTTTCAGGTCCGCGTCCCCCGGCATCATGGGGAATCCGTAGTACAGCGACGAGCCCTCGATCTCGATCGCCCAGCAGGGACAGACCCCGATCCCGAACCGCTCCGGATTCGCGGGGCGCACCCACCCGAGCACCTGTCGCGTCACCTCCAGGGGGACGCCAAGGTCGTGCACGATCCGGTCCGTCCAGGCGCCCGCGGTGACCACCAGCCGCGCGCCGCGGTACGTCGCCTTGTCGGTCCGGACTGTCACGCCGCCGGCGTCGCTTTCCCAGCCGATGACGCGTTCGTTGACATGCAGCTCCGCACCCGATTGCCGGGCGACATCCGCCATCGCTCTCACCGCCAGCTCGGGAACGACGAAGCCACCCTTGGGCTCGAGGATCGCCGAGTAGGACGCCGGCAGCCGGAACATCGGGAACCGATCGCTCAACTCCCCGTGCCCGAGCAACTCGTGTTCGAGGCCGTGCCGGCGTGCCGACGCGACGGACTGCCCCACGAGCTCCCCGTCCCGTTCACCCATGTACAGCCCGCCGGTGACGTGGAACACACGGGCCCCCGACTCGGCCTCGAGCCGCTTCCAACCGTCGAAGGACTCCACCAGCAGCGGCACATAATCCGCGTGTTCGTAGTACGCGAGGCGGAACAGGCGCGATCGTCCGTGGTGCGACCCCAACGCGTTGGGGATTTCAAACTGCTCCAGGCCGAGGACGCGCACGCCGCGTCGGGCCAGCGCGGCACACGCGGCCGAGCCCATCGTGCCGACACCAACGACGATCGCGTCGAACATGCGGCGCAGCCTACCGGATCACCGTCAGCCCGTCCGGCCCATGGCCGCGATCAAGTCGCGCAGGTAGTCGCGGATTCCCTCTGGCCCGCGGTCGAGGGAGACGCCCAGCGACTTGACCGCGTCCTTCGTGAAGTTGTTCCTCGGGTTGGGCGGGCTGGATGTGTCGACGATTGCCTCGACCTTGAGGATCCCCGCCGCCATCCGGGCCCAATCCGCCCAGCGTGCATAGCAATCGACGAGGTTGTACGCCTTCCCCGACCCCCCGTCATTCCCGACGATCGCGACAACGGCGTCCGCCACGTCCTCGACATGGACCCACTTGCCGCCGCCCTTCTTGCGGACCGGCTCGCCCGCCTTGAGAGACTTCACGAGGTCAAACCCGAGCGAGGCCTCGAGCCGCGGATCGACGCCGTACACCCCGCACGGCCTCACGGCCGACGTGTTCCGCCCGCCGTGGTAATGCTCCGCCCAGAGGTGCGCCTCCACCGCCGCCTTGTACGCCCC
>CAZMPE010000052.1:0-10926 GCA_964567955.1 uncultured Phycisphaeraceae bacterium
CTCGACATCTCCGAACGCCGCCTCCCGCAGGACGGCCGGATCCGCTGCAGCGTCGCCGGTCGCAAGCTCGACCTGCGCATGACCGTCTTCTCGCCGACCGCGGTCGATCAACGTCGACCTGGAGAACCTCGGTTTCGACGAGCAGATGCTCGCGATCTGGAAGAAGCAGGTCGACGCCCCGCACGGGATCACGCTCGTCACCGGGCCGACGGGCTCGGGCAAGACGACAACGCTCTACGCCAGCATCCGTCAGCTCGACAAGAACTCGATGAACATCTCGACCGTCGAGGACCCGGTCGAGTACCACCTCGAGGGGATCACGCAGACGCAGACGCACGAGAAGATCGGCATGACCTTCGCCGCCGCGCTGCGCTCCCTCCTCCGCCAGGACCCCGACGTCATCATGATCGGCGAGATCCGCGACATGGAGACGGCGCAGATCGCGGTCCAGGCCGCCCTCACCGGGCACCTCGTGCTCAGCACGCTGCACACCAACGACGCGCCGGCCTCCATCACCCGTCTGGTGAACATCGGACTCGAGCCCTTCCTCGTGGGCGCGGCGGTGAACGGCGTGCTGGCCCAGCGGCTTGTGCGCCGGCTCTGCCTGGGGTGCAAGGCCGAGGAGAAGCCGACGGAAGACATGTCCGAGTTCCTGCAGATGCAGGGCCTGGACCACGAACTCCACTGGGTCGCCAAGGGATGCGAGAAGTGCCGGCACTCGGGCTACTCCGGGCGCGTCGGCATCTACGAACTGCTCACGGTCGACGACCAGCTCCGCGATATCATCGCCCGCAACCCCAACGTCGGCGAGTTCCGCCGCCTCTGCATCGAGCGGGGGATGATCCCTCTGAGGGGTGACGGCATGCGCAAAGTCGCCAAGGGACTGACCACGGTGCAGGAGATCATGCGGGTCACCGAAGCCGCCGTCTGATCCGGTTCCCGCGGGTATGCTCTCCGGACGAGCAACGGAGGGATGCCATGGCGCAGACGAACACTGGGTCCGGTATCGAATCAGTCCTCCAGGAGCAGCGGGTGTTCCACCCGCCCGCCGCGGCGAAGCTGGGATTCCCGCACTGGCACATCTCGTCCCTCGACGAGTACAAGGCCCTGCACAAGCGATCGATCGAGGACCCCGACGGCTTCTGGGCCGCGCAGGCCCGGACCCTGCACTGGTTCAAGCAATGGGACCGCGTCCTGGAGTGGAGGCCTCCGGACGCGAAGTGGTTCGTCGGGGGCAAGCTCAACGCCTGCTACAACTGCGTCGACCACCAGGTCGAGACCGGGCACGGCGACGAAACCGCGATCGTCTGGGAGGGCGAGCCCGTCGGCGACCGGGGCCCGGAGATCCGGCGCCTGACCTACCGCGACCTCCAGCGTCAGACCTCGCTGCTGGGCAACGCGCTGAAGGGGCTGGGCGTCAAGAAGGGCGACGTCGTCACGATCTACCTGCCCATGGTGCCGGAACTCGCCGTCGCGATGTTGGCCTGCGCCCGGATCGGCGCGGCCCACTCGATCATCTTCGGCGGCTTCGCTCCCCAGGCGATCGTCGAACGCGTGATCGACGCGTCGTCCAAGGTCATCATCACCGCCGACGGCGGCTACCGGCGCGGCGACATCGTGCCGCTCAAGAAGAACGTGGACGACGCGTGCACGAAGCTCGGCGCGGAGGGTCACCCGGTCTTGCACGTGATCGTGCTCGAGCGCACGGGGCACGTCAAGGCGCCCGTGGCGCGGGCCCACGAGTCGGGCGCGCGGTACCACGACTACGGCGCGCTGGTCTCCCAGGCGTCTCCCGACTGCCGCTGCGAGGCCATGGACAGCGAGGACATGCTCTTCCTCCTGTACACGAGCGGCTCGACAGGCAAGCCCAAGGGAATCGTGCACACCACCGGCGGCTACATGGTCTACGCGACCATGACGGCGAAGCTGACGTTCAACCTGATCCCCGACACGGGGCAGCTCTACTGGTGCACCGCGGATATCGGGTGGGTGACGGGGCATAGCTACGTGATCTACGGCATTCTCCCCAGTCGAGTGCCGACGCTGATGTACGAGGGCGCCCCGAACTTCCCTGCCAACGACCGGTTCTGGGATATCGTCGAACGTCACAAGGTCACCCAGCTGTACACGGCCCCGACGGCCATCCGCACCTTCATGAAGTGGGGTGAGGAACACCCGCGCCGGCACGATCTCTCCTCGCTCAAGATCCTCGGCACGGTCGGCGAGCCCATCAACCCCGAGGCGTGGATGTGGTACCACACGAACATCGGCGGCGGCCGCTGCCCGGTGGTGGATACGTACTGGCAGACCGAGACGGGCGGGCATGTCATCACGCCGCTCCCGGGGGCCGTGCCGACCAAGCCGGGCTCGTGCACGCTGCCGATGCTCGGCGTGGACGCGGTCGTCGTGAACGAGCAGGGCGACGAGTTGCCGGCCAACAGCGGCGGACTGCTCGCGACGCGCCGCCCCTGGCCGGGCATGCTGCGCGGGATCTACCGCGACCACGATCGGTATGTTCAGAGTTACTGGTCGCGCATCAAGGGCCGAATCCCGGGCGGCGGCGAGCCCACGCCGTTCTACTTCTCCGCCGACGGGGCACGTCGCGACGCCGACGGATACTTCTGGGTGATGGGGCGCGTCGACGATGTCATCAACGTCAGCGGGCACCGGCTGGGGACCATGGAGGTCGAGAGCGCGCTCGTCAGCCACCCCGCTGTCGCCGAGGCCGCCGTCGTCGGCATGCCCCACGAGATCAAGGGAACCGGGATCTGCGCGTTCGTCACGCTCAAGTCGCGATCCGGTCGCACGCCCGATGATGCCCTCCGGGCCGAGCTCGGAAAGCACGTGACCAAGGAGATCGGCGGGCTCGCCCGCCCCGACACGATCCGATTCTCCGAAGCGCTCCCCAAGACGCGCAGCGGCAAGATCATGCGTCGGCTCCTCCGCGACCTAGCCGCGGGCGTCGAGAAGATCACGCAGGACACGACGACGCTCGAGGACTACGGCGTCCTCGCCAAACTGCGGGAGGGCCAGGAATGAGGGCCGCCCTCGCGGGGCTCCTCGCTCTCGTGCTCGTCCCCGGCTGCGTGGCTCCGGCGATGATGGCTCCCGCGGTCATCGTGCCGGCCGGCGCCTCCGTCCTCGAGCTGGGGTCGTCCGCCTGGACCAAGGGGAAGCTGGAGGTCGTGGAACTCGCCCCGTACGAAGAAGTCACCGCCTGCACACGCCGCGTGCTGGAACAACTCAAGTTCGAAGGTCTGCGCTCCAAAGAGAGCGAAAAGTCGGTTGTCCTGTCCGCGCGCGACCAGGCCGCACGGACCATCTACATCCGAGTCGCGAGGGTGACGCCGACGCTGACACAGCTCTCCATCCGCGTCGGAATGTTCGGCGATCAACCCCTGTCGATCCTCATCCACCAGCAGATCAGCGCATGCCTGCAACCCGAGCCCATGGACCCGGGCGAACCCTGAGAGGGTCGGGTCACCGTCGGCGCCAGTTCTCCGCGATCGTCCGGTACATCGCCGCGTGCCCGTCGGCGTAAAGGCTGTGCCCCATCCCCGGGACCGTCACGACCTCCGCGTCACTGCCGAGAGCCGTCAGCGATTCCCCGAGCCGCGCGACCGCGCCCTCGAGGTAGAACGTGTCGACCTCCCCCGCGTAGATGTGCAGCTTCCCCTTCAGCTTCGGCCCGAGGGTCGACCAGCCGCGCTCCAGGACAAGCCGGATGTCGTACCTCTCCCAGGTGTGGGTCACCGCCGTGTCGACGGCGCCCGAATCGCGATCGAAGAAGGCCCGCGGCGTTCCGTCCTTCCCTCTGGGGCTGAAGACCGCCTCGAACGAGTGGATCTGGCCGCCCGGCCCGATGACCCGCTCCATCCGGCAGAAGTCGTCGTACCAGATCATGACCTTCCCGGATCGTCGTGCCAGCGGCCGGCGGTTGCCCGCGCTGTCGGTGTACATGTTGCTGCCCGGCGCGTACAGGTCGATCCGCTGAAAATCGCGGAAGTCGACCGGGTCCGGGCAGTGCGACCAGACGCCGTTGAATGCGTCGGGGTATGTGACCTGCAGCCACAGGCTGCTCCAGCCGCCCGACGACACGCCCGTCACGTACCGATGGGCCGGGCCCGCGCCGTGGAAACGCCGATCAACCTCGGGGATCAACTCCTCGACGAGCGCCCGCCCCCAGGGACCGTTGTTCTCCGAGTCCGCGAAGACGCTGTGGCCCCGGTAGCACGTCGCGTCCGGCACGACCACGATCGGCTCGACGTCGGCTTCCTGCGGGCGGCGGCGCTCGACTCCGAAGGCCGACCGATGGTCGCCGCCGAACCCGGTCACCGAATACACGACAGGGTGCCGCATCGCCGGGTCGTCCGCCCAGCCCTGCGGCAGCACAACGCCGGCGCGGATCTTCATCTCACGACCGTGGAAGGCGCTCAGCGACGGGCTCACGATCTCCATGAGCCGGACCGTCTCCGTTTCGACGAACGGACGCTCCTCGCTCACGACGCGATCGAGCGTCAGCGTGACCGGGCCGCCGCCGATCGTCACCGTCATCGCCTCGCTGTAGAGATCGCCCGGGCCGCGCCCGGGACGCGGTGAGTCTGGATGGCGACGCGCGACCGCCTGGGCCCGGTACGGACCGGCCGGAAGGTCACCGAGGCGCGTGGGGAACCAGAGGGCCCCGCTGTCGATCACAACCGATCCGTCCGGCGCGACACCGGCGACGTCCACCGCGAACGTGGGCGGTGGATCGAACCAGTTGCCCATGATCTGCCGCGGCTCGACCCGCTCCTCGTGCGTCAGCACCACGTACACGCGCCCCGAGTACGGCGACGCCTGAACCGCCGGATCGAACCTGACTTCGAAGGTGGGGGCGCTCTGACCCGGCGCGGCCGCCGCGGGCAGGAGCGCCGCAAGAAACAAGACACGCAACACGCGATGCAGCATGGCGGCTCCCGGGACGCATCGTGGACGGGCGGAGCTCGGCGCGGGCCGAATCCCGACTAGGGATCGTCGTCCGGCACCACTCTAATGGAAACCGTCACCGGCAGGTGGTCGCTCGCCTGCCTGCGGAAATCCTCGGGGTTGGCGGGCAGCAGCTCCGTATGGACGTGCGCAACGGCCTGCGTGATTTCGTGACCGGCAAGACCGGCCGCGCCGGCCGAGATCACGATGTAGTCGATCCGGCTGTCACGAAGCGCCAGGGGATGCCCGGAAAGGCGGGTCGCCGGGTACGTCGCCTGATCGTCGGCCAGGACATCCCAACCGTCGGATTCCAGGTCGTCCCAGAATGTCTCGTGGTGCTCGTCGAATCGATTGCAGTTCAGATCCCCGGTCAGCAGGATGTCGCCCTCGCCGGGGGGGATCAGGGCCCCCGCCGCGCGTGCCCGCGTGATCGCGCGTCGCAGTTCCTCCATGGCCCGATCGTGGTTGCGGTTCAGATGCTGCCCGGCCGCCAGGTGCAGGCCGACCACCGTCAGGTCGTTCATCTCGACGCCGCCGACGAGCAGCGTGAAGTGCGCCGCGAACGGCCGGCGCGCGAAGAGGCTCTTGTTCTGCACACGAGTGTTCGGCACATCCAGTTCGCCCGACTCGTTGAGCCGGACCGCCCGCCGGTCGAACAGCATCGCGACGTGCTGGTTGCCGCCCGATGGGGCCAGAACGTACTCGTAGTTGGCCGATCCGAGCACGGACACAAGCCGGTCGAGTTCGGCCGACACGATCACGCGCTCGCCGTCCCCGTCGATGCTCTCGAATCCGTTGATCTCCTGGAGCACGACGATCTTCAGGTCCAGTTCCTCGATCGTCGACGCGATGAACTCGTAGTTCGCCTGCGTGCGCTCGGGGTAGGTGGGCCCGCCGCCGAGGTACTCGGGAAATCCGCGCGATTTGCCGTCGTGAAGCCACTCGAGATTCCACGAACCGATGATGTACGACGTGGGTGCGGGCGCGGGTGCGGGCGCACCCGACGGGATCACCGTGAAGTACTTGTCGATGATCCAGCCGGATTGACCGCCTCCGCTGATCAGCACCCAGCCCCGCGCCGTGCCGATCGCCTCGATCGTCGCGACGGTCCCGTCGGGCAGCCGCCCGCTGACGCCGGTCTCCCCCTCGCGCGCGTGCAGCGGCACGCCGAGCGACGACGTCGCTTTCAGCCGGACACTGTCGCGGACGGCCGGCTGGCCAGCCGTGGCGCAGGCGACCGTGGAGACAAGCAGGACGCACAGAACGAGAACCGCGCGAACCGTAAGGCGACCCGGGATCGTGCTCATGTGATGCTCCCCTGAGTTCCGTGGCCCGCAGCGTACGGCGTGCCGCGCCGCCGACGCAAGCCACAAGATTCAGGTGAGCAGGTTGTACTTCAGGATGCACCACAAGGCCGCGGCGCCGTCCTTCCAGCCGATCTTCTTCCCCTCGGCGTACGTGCGCCCGGCGTAGCTCACCGGAACCTCGTAGATCCTCAGGCGGACCGGCTCGCCCGTTCCGTCCGGCTCCGGCGGCAGACGCAGGCGCGCCAGGCGGGCCACCAGTTCGGGCTCGATCCCAAACCTGTTCTCCTCGGTCTTGAGGCGCTCGGCGACCCGGCGGGTCACGGCCTTGAAGCAGCACTCGATATCCGTCAGGTTCAGGTTGGTGAGCATGTTGGAGAACTGCGAGATCACCTGGTTCGCGACGCGGTGCCAGTAGTACAGCACGCGGTGGCTCTGGCCGAGGAACCGCGAGCCCACGACCGCGTCCGCTCGCCCCTCGAGAATGGGCCGCAGCACCGCGTCGTGATCCGCCGGGTCGTACTCGAGGTCGCCATCCTGGATCAACAGGATGTCGGCGCCGTCGCGCACGGCCTCGCCGAATCCGGAACGGACCGCCGCCCCCTTGCCCATGTTGCGGGAATGGAGCACGGCCAGCACGTCCGCCCGCTCGCCGAGCGAACGCACGATCTCCGTCGTGCCGTCCGTCGAGCCGTCGTCGACCAGCACGATCCGGCGCGTCACCGTTTCACCGCTCGGAAGGCGGGGCGGCGGCGTTCCATCCAGGCGCGCCACGAGGGCCGCGACCGTGGCCCGTTCGTTGTACACCGGGATGACGACGTGGAGGAGCACGGGGTTAGCCTACACAGGAGGGCGACTCCAGGAGGATCCGGGCCTGCGCGTTGGACAGGGCGAGGCCGGCGATCTGCCGGCGTGTCCGCCAGACCGCACCGGGACGCCGAACCCGCCCCTCCGCCCGCCAGACGCTGAAGCGCACGTCCCGGTGCGACGTCGCGACATCAAACCGATCCAGGCGCGCGACGGGCGATCCAATCCACGTGCTCACCCGCGCACGAGTCGGCGTCGACCCGTTGGTCTCGAGCGTCGGCGCTTGCCACAGCCCGGCCCACATCGACGAATCATCCCGACGCTCCACCAGCAACCGGCCGCGTCCGTCGCACGCGACGACCGAGGCACAATGCAGCACGCGGCGCACACTCCTGGCCTTCGGCCGCGGGATGTCCTCTTGTTTGCCGCGCCTCCGGGCGACGCACAGCGTCCGGAGCGGACACTCATGGCATCGCGGCGACCGGGGCGTACAGACCACCGCCCCGAGTTCCATCAGCCCCTCGTTGAACACGCCGGGGCCCTTCGTGCCCGACCCGCACCTCCGAACCAGACGGGTGGACCGCTCCCACGCCCAAGCCAACCCCTCCCGTTGCGCCAGGTCCCGGCCCTCGACGCGCAGGAGCACGCGAGCGATGTTCCCGTCAACGATCGGTTCCGGCCGGCCAAAGACGATCGAGGCCACGGCCCCCGCGGTATACGGGCCCACTCCGGGCAACGTCCGAAGTGCCGCGACATCGCTCGGGATCGTCCCGCCGAACCGGTCGACCAGGACCCGGGCCGACGCGTGCAGACCGCGGGCGCGCCGGTAGTACCCGAGCCCGGACCATGCGGCCAGGACGCGCTGCTCGGGAGCGGCGGCGAGACGTCGGAGCGTCGGGAACTTCTCCAGGAACGGCCCGAACTTCTCGAGCACCCTGGCGACCTGCGTCTGCTGGAGCATGAACTCGCTGACGAGGGAGCGGTAGGGGTCCCGAGGGCTGCTCCGCCAGGGCAGCGCCCGGCCCGCCCCGCGGAACCAGCCGCACACCCGCTCCACGATCAGCGTGTCCCGTGAAGCCATCACCGTTCTCGTGTTGGGGAGCCCCGCTCCTCGACCCCGCGGAGCGCCCGCTCGACCGCGGACTTGATCGCCGGCCACTTCGCATCGGGACGCTTGCTCACGGTGATCCAGTCGTCGTTGATCAGCACGTTTGTCACGCCGTCGATGGCGAAGAGGGCCGAGGCGACGGGGTCATCCTGGGCCGCCCCGGCGTTGAAGTACGACCGGACGGCCTCGCCGGTCGTGCGGTCGAGCACGCACTTGACCGCGTTGGGGTTGGGCGTGGATTGGAAGCGGGTGACGGTGTAGGGCATGGGTCGCGGGTCATGTTAACCCGCGCGGCGCGCCGATGGGGACGGGGCCGCCCGCTACACTCACCGTGGGGAGAGAATCCGGAGGGACGGAACGTGATCCCGTTCGATCGCATCCAGGCACTCTTTCAGCGGCTGGCGTCCTACCCGCTGCTCGAGGTGCTGATCGAACTGGCGCTCATCTGGATCGTGGTCTTCCTGATCGTCCGGTTTGTCCGGGGCACCCGCGCCGCCGGCGCGCTCAAGGGCCTGATCCTCATCCTGGTCATCGCCACCATCCTGGCGCGCCTGCTGGGGCAGGGGCAGTCCTTCCAGAGGATCACCTTCCTGTTCGATCGCGTGCTGGCCATCGCGGCGGTCGGCCTGTTGATCATCTTCCAGCCCGAACTCCGCCGGGCGCTGGTGCGGCTCGGCGAGACGCCGTTCTTCCGCGGCACGTCGAGCGAAATCGCGAACGTCGTGGAGCCGATCGTCGAGGCGTGCGCGTACCTGAGCCGGTCAAAGTTCGGGGCGCTCATCGTCATCGAGCGCCAGGTGGGCCTGAGCGGGATCGTGGAAGGCGGCACCGAGATCAACTCCGGGATCTCGGCGGCGCTGCTCCAGACCATCTTCTTCCCCGGCACCGCGCTCCACGACCTGGCCGTCGTCGTCCAGGGGAACCAGATCAAGGCCGCCGGCGTCCAACTCCCGCTCGCCGATCCGATCGACATGCCCGACCGGAAGCTCGGATCGCGGCACCGCGCGGCGGTGGGCCTGAGCAAGGAGTGCGACGCCATCGTCGTGGTCGTAAGCGAGGAAACCGGTCAGATCCGCATCGCGGAACGCGGCCGTTTGGTGGGCGATTACTCGCCCGAGGAACTCGGCGACGAGCTGGCCCGCCGCCTGCGGACGGTGCCGCCGAGCGCCGCGAACCAGACCGCGGAACACGAGGCTCCGCCCCCGCGCGCCGAACCGACGGAGCCCGTGGCATGAACCGCGCATCGATCTGGAAAAATCTCCCGACGATCGCGCTGGTGACGGTGATCACGCTGCTGATCTGGATCCTGGCCGAGTCCGAGAGTGTGAAGGTCATCACCGTCCGCGCGGACATTCAACTGTCGTCGGATCCGAGCGGCCCGAGGGTGCTGGTCGTGGAGCCCACCCAGGGATTCACCGGTGTCGTCAACCTCAAGCTCGAGGGAACGACGGCCCGGATCGACGCGCTGGCCGAGAAACTCCGGCGCCGGCTGGTCATCTCGCCCGCTGTGCCGGGAATGCCGACCAGGCCCGGGGTACACGCGATCGACCTGCGGACCATCCTCAGAGCCCACCCCGTTCTCCGCGACAGCGGAGTGACGATCGCCGAGTCCGATCCGGCCACCGTTTCCGTCGTGCTCGACGACCTCATGACACGGACCGTACCGGTGCGCGTCGATATCCCCGACGCGGATCTGGAAGGTGTGCCCGAGTCGACCCCGGCCACCGTCAGCCTGCTTGTGCCCTCCGTGCTCGAGTCGGAACTCACGCCCGACCTCGTCGTGTTCGCGCGCCCCGATCCTGCGGCGATCGCGCGACTCCCCGAAGGGCGGCGGACCGTCCCGAACGTGCGGGTGGACCTCCCCGAGTCGCTGCGAACCGGGGTGCTCGCTTCCTTCGTGAGGATCGACCCGGCACAGGTCACCATCTCCATCACGCTCCGGAGCCGGACCGACTCCGCCACGGTCGCCGCCGTCCAGGTCCAGTTGCGCATCCCGCCCGTCGAATACGGGAACTGGGATATCACCGTCCCGCAGGACGACTGGTCCATCAGCGACGTCATCGTCAGCGGCCCGCGAGACGTCATCGCTCAGATCCGCGACCGCACGCTCTCTGTCCTCGCCGTCGTGCCCTTGGGATTCGAGGAACTTGAACGCGCGGCGGCCTCCGACGAACCGCTCATCGTCGACGCCGAGTTCTTGGTGGAGACGACGGCGCTCCTGAAGTTCGAGGCCAAGGACCGCTCCGTGCGATTGACGATCAAGCGGCGCAACGGGCCGGCAACCCCCGCATCCGGCGGCCCCAGCCCGTCGGGGCAGGACTGAACCGTCCCCGAACATCGGCTCGCGGGGCGGCCGCCACGTGGTATGCACCGAGCCGCCGCGCCAGGACCCGATCCCCACGGAACGCCGGAGCGGAAATCCGCGGGGAGCGAAGCTACCCTCTAGACCCCCCGTGCCCCGCACGGCCCGAACCGGCCGCGCGGGGACTCCGGGAACCGATTCACCCGCACTCCGGACCCCCGAGGAAGCGCCCCGTGAAGATCAGGACCGACGAAATCGCCAGCGTGATCAAGCAGGAAATCCAGCAGTACGCCGCGGACCTCGAGGTCTCGGAGGTCGGCCGCGTCGTCGAGGTCGGCGACGGCATCGCGCGGATCTACGGGCTGAGCAACGCGATGGCGGGCGAACTCCTGGAGTTCCAGGCCGAAGGCGGCTCGGTGATGGGACAGGTCTTCAACCTC
>CAZMPE010000053.1:0-1222 GCA_964567955.1 uncultured Phycisphaeraceae bacterium
TCGGCGTACATGTTCCCCGTCGCGAACGCGGTCTGGAAGCAGCCGAAGTCGGCGAGGTTGAGGAGTCCGTCCAGGTTGCAGTCCGGGTAGCACACCGCCGCGCAGTTCGTGGCGATGTCGTAGACGAAGAGGCTATCCGGCTCGGACTGGTGGATGCCGACCAGCGAGCGCTTGCCCGGGTTGTGCGGGTCGCCGCAGTAGACGTCGGCGCCGCCGGCGATGTTAGCGGTCACGCCGTTCGGCGCACCCATGAAGGTGCCGGGCAACTGGGTGTGGGGCGCGGCCGCGTTCCACTGGTTGGCGCGGACGCCGGTGAGGCCGCCGGTGTTCTGATCCCACGTCCAGATGGTGTTGTCGGACTCGTCGTAGCCGACGCCGTAGATCGGGGTCGTGTTCGGCACGCTGCCGTCGTACACGATCGGGTCGATCTTGAAGCGGTGGATCGGGCTGCCGAAGTTGGCCATGAAGAACATCCCGTCCGACGGACGGAAGGTGATGGCGCGGATGGTCGTGCCCAGGAAGGGCGACGCGCCGCCGAGGTTGATCGTCCGGTTCCAGGTGATGTTCCCTGTGCCGGGGTTGTAGTCGTACTCGTTCATCATGCCGGACTCTTCGCCGAAGTAGAGCTTGTTGGCGGCCTCGTTGGCGGCGCCGTCACGGCCGCCCCAGGCCGCGTTGGCGGAGGTCTGCGTGTACTCGGCGACGAAGACGCCGTTCTTGTCGAACTTGTAGATCTTGTGCGTCGTGGCGGTGCCGCCGGCGCGGCCGGAAACCCAGAAATGACCCCAGGCGTGCTCGACGCCGAGAATTCCGTTGTCCAGCGGGGTCACCGCACCCTCGATGTTGACCGGGCCGAACTTGACGTCGCCGAGCGCGTCGATGACGGTTCCGGCCGGCGTCGCGCGGGCCCGCTTCAGGCCGGGGGCGACATCGTTTTTATTGGCGGCGGCGGGCCATCCCGCGGCCATCACCATGCACGCAGCAATGCTGATCGTCTTCTTCATGAGACACTCCTTGGAAAAACCATTCGTCCCGATCGCCCGCACCATACTCCGGCCCGGACGACAACCTCCAACTGTCGATCACCACCGCCGGGGCGGGTGCCCCGTCCATGACGGCGATGTTCCAACTCCGCTCCTGAAGCTGACCCGCAGCGGCCTCTCAATCCCACTGCCACGGGCTGTCCAGTACTTCCTATGTACCCGAAACCGCGCTTCCCGTC
>CAZMPE010000053.1:1232-4065 GCA_964567955.1 uncultured Phycisphaeraceae bacterium
AGGATGAACAAACAAAACCGCGTCAGGAAAGTTCGCTGTCTGTGGGGTTCTCGGGCCTTGTGGAAAGGAACCCGAGCCACGGAATCTCGTGCTGTGCGCGGGCCGCACGTCGATAACCCAGACCGCGCAGATTCTCCAGATTCACATTCTCACGGACATCCGATCGCGAACTTGGTCATGAAGCACCCAAAGTCGGCGAGGTCCAGGAGGGTGTCTCCGTTGCAGTCGGCGTACATGTTTCCGGACGCAAAGTTGGTCTGGAAGCATCCGAAGTCGGCGAGGTTGAGGACGGCGTCACCATTGCAATCGGGGTAGCAGGCGGCGACGGTGATATCGCCGAGGAAGACGCCGCGGCCATGGGTGACGGCCATGAGCGTGGTGTCATTCTTCCAGACGAGTTCGTCGACGGCGACGAGGCCGACGCCGGGGTTGATGGGGGACCAGGTGGCGCCGCTGTTGGTGGTCTGGAAGAGGCCGAGGTCGGTTCCGGCGTAGAGGCGTCCCGGGGCGGTGCGGTGCTTGGCGAGAGCGGAGACGGGGACGGCGGGGAGCGCGCCGGGGCCGGATCCGGAGGCGTCGGTCCAGGTCGCGCCGCCGTCGGTGGTGCGCCGGACGTTGCCGGTGTTGTAGCCCATGAAGGCGACATACACGTTGCTGTGATTGGCCGGGTCGATGACGATGCGGGCGACCCAGCGGGCCGGGAGGGGATTGACGCCGTTGTCGAGGCGGGTCCAGGTCGGGGTGGCCGCGGTGCCGTTGGTGGTCTTCCAGACCTGGCCGACGTTGTAGCCGACCCAGATGATGTCGGGGTTGCCCTCGGCGACGGCGATGGTGGAGATGTTCCAGGGCGAATAGGAGACCATGTGGGAGCCCGGCGGCTCGCGCGGGGGTTGGGTGAGGGGCGGGGGCTCGATGGTGGGCTTGATCGAGGTCCAGACGGGGGTCCCGGTCTTGACGGCGTTGGTTCGCCAGAGGCGTCGGCCCGAGGCGAGCATCCTGTTGGGGTTGTTGGGATCGAGCATGAAATACGGGATGAAGTTGGTGTTGGACCCGCCGGCGTCGCCGATGCCGGAGGAGATGCCGGTGCCGGAGACGCCGCCGTTGGAGCTGCGGACGATCGCGAGGTTCTGGGACTCCCAGTAGAAGAAGTTGGGATCGGTCGGATCGGAGGCGCAATAGCCGCCGTCGCCGCCGCCCGAGGTCGTCCAGGCCTGCGGGTTGCCGGTGAACCGCTTGGTGCCGTTGTCCTGGGCTCCGGCGATGATGACGCCGCTGGTGTTGTTCACGGCGCCGCCGTAGAACTGCGTGACGCCGACGTTGTTGTTGAGGGATGTGGCGGAGGTGGCGTAGACATCGGTCGTGCGGTAGATCCCGCCGTCGGTCCCGAAGAACACGGTCTTGTTCGTGGTGCCGTTGAACGCCGGGTGGTGCGTGATGACGTGCATGTCGGCGTGGACGGACGTGAAGACCTGGGTGAACGAGCCGCCGCTGTTCGTCGAGCGGTAGAGGAACACGCCGCCGAGGACGAGGGTGTTCGGGTTGGTGGGGTCGACCCAGAGGACGCTGTTGTAGGCCTCGTACGTGTTGATACCGGTTCCCGTGGTGGTCAGGGTGTACGACTGGCCGCCGTCGGTGGACTTGTGGATCTTGATCTTGCCGGCGGCGCTCACCGCGGCGTAGACGATGTTGGGGTCGCTGGCGGCGTAGCGGAGCTCCTGGCGGTGGCCGATCGCGCCCGTCGCGGTCAGCCAGGTGATACCTCCGTCGAGCGAGTACTGCGGGGCCAGATCGTGGCGACCGGCGACGGCCTTGGAGGGGTCGTTCGGGTTGAAACTGACGTCGAAGGCGAGGGTGTTCGTTCGCTGTGTCCAGGTGGTCCCGCCGTTGGTGGAACGGAAGATGCCGGTGCTTGTTCCCGCGAGCATGATCTGGTTGTTCGTCGGGTGGATGGCGATGCGGTTGACGGCGTACCAGTCGGGCCCGGCGGTGCTGGGGATCTGGTTCCAGGTTGCGCCCCCGTCGGTGGTCTTGAAGATCCCCGCCCCGCGCATGGCGGCGGTGTTGGACGACCCCTGGACCGTCTCGAAGAAACCGCCCTCGCCCGTGCCCGCGAAGAGGACGTCCGGGTTGGCCGGGTCGATCGCCATGCACGAGATGGCGAGGCTCGGGATGAACTCATCGAGCGGGGCCCACAGAGATCCGCCGTTCGTGGTCTTCCAGATTCCGCCGCCCGCGGCGCCGATCCACATCGTGTTCGCCTGAGTCGGGTGGATGATGACGGCGCGGAGACGTCCGCCGATGTTGCCGGGGCCGGCCCAGGTCCAGGTGGAGTCCATCGCTCCGCTGGCGGGCATGGCGTCGCGCTGCGCCTTGGCGACCAGGAGCGCGTTGTGGGGGATGGCGCCGTCGTCGCTGAGGCGCTGCTGGTAACGGAAGCGGGCCGCCTGGATGGGGCTGTCTTCCATGAGTTCGCGTTCGGCGGTCGAGCAACCGGCGAGGAGCGCGGCGGCGAACACAGGAGCGAGACGCTTCATGAAAACCTCCGCGTTGGGGCGCCCGAGGGGAGTTCCGGTGGCGTCAGCCTACCACGGGGTCGGTCCGGGACCAAGGGAATCGTGTGGTCCGGGAACACGGGCGGTCAGCGGTCGCGGTCCAGGGCGTCGAGGACGATGGCGGCCCGGGCGTTGACAAAGGCCCGGATATCGCGGGCCCGGTCCCGGGCGCCGAGGCGCTCGGCGGGCCCGATTTCCTCCGCGTAACGGCAGATCTCGGCGAGGTCGGCGCGCCGGTCGCCGAGCCAGCTTGCGTCCGGTCCCGGCGGGATAGGCCCGCC
>CAZMPE010000053.1:4075-10488 GCA_964567955.1 uncultured Phycisphaeraceae bacterium
CCTGCTCCAGCTCGAAGAGGACGGCGGCGCGTCCCGTCGCCGGGGCGATGCCGCGGGCCTCGGCCAGGCCGCTGAGCCGGCCGGCCAGGAGGACGGCGGCGAGTTCGTTGCGGAGGGCGTCGAGGGACTCGCGGGCGCGATCGGGGTCGCCATCGAGGGTGACGGCGACGGCGACAAAGGCGCGCTGCGGCAGGTCGCCGGCGAGGGTGGTCAGGGCCTCGCGGGAGAGTTCCCAACCGGGCCAGGCCTGGAGCGCCGGGGGCGTGGCCATCGCGGCCCAGGCGCGGGTGAGGTCGTCGAGCGCGCTCATGAGCCTGTGGAGGTTGTCGAGGGCGCGGGGGTCGTCGGGCTCTTCCCTTTCCCAGCGCTGGCGTCGGTCGCGCCGGCCGTCGGCGATGCGGTCGGCGAGTTCCTGCTCGCGTCCGCCGGTGAACGCACTCCACAGAGATGTGTTTCCGGCGCCGGGCGCAGCGATCGCCGCGTGCAGGCGGGTCTCGCCCGGCAGTTCGCGGGTGCGGGCGTGCTGGTCGGCGAACGCGCGCAGGGTCTCGAGGGCCTCGGCGCGTTTGTCGGGCTTGTTGAGGGCCTGGCCGAGTTCGAGGAGGCGGTTGGCGGCGCGTTCCCACTCTTTGGACGGCGGCGGGTCGCGCTGGTCGGGCGGTTCTTCGCGCATCGTGTCGCTGAGCGCGCCCAGGGCACGCAGATCGTCGATCGTGCGCTGGTGCGAGCCGACGGCGGCGAGGACGGCGGGGTCGGTCATCGGCTCGGACTGTCGGGCGACGGTGGGGAGGACCTGGAGGAGGATCAGTTCGGACTGGCGGAGCGAGGTGAGCAGGGCGCGGAAGGCGGGGCGGACCTGCCGGACGAGCGACTCGTCGGCGGGGAGTTCGTGCCGGGCGAGGGCGAGGGCGACGATGCGCTCGAAGGCGGCGAGCATGCGCTGCTGGGCCTGGGGGTCGCCCGATCCGATCGGCTGGGTGACGGCCTGGACGAGCGAGGCGCGGGCCTGGCGGAGCGAGGGCGCGGCGGGTCCGACGGCCTCGAGCGCATCGGTCATGTGGATGAGGCGTGCGGAGGCGGCGAGGCGCTCGAGCTTGTACAGACCGGTCTCGGAGGTGCCGGGGTTGCACAGTTCGGAGGCGGCGGCGTCGAACTGTGCGGCGAGCGCGCTCACGGCGCTGGGCGGGACCCACTCGGGGGCGTCGTCAAAGACGCGGGCGCCGTCGATGAGAAGGCGGTGGGTCCTGGCTCCGGCGTTCCGGTAGGCGGCCCAGCGCGAGGCGGCCTGGAGATCTCGCTCGTACGTGCGCAGGGCGGCGACGGTCTGGGGCGTGATCTCCTGGACCGCCGACCAGCGGTCGATGGCGCCGGCGAGCGGCTCGGGTTCGCGCTGCGAGCCTGCCGGGATCCATCCGAAGGGAAGGGGCGAGTTGCGCCCGCCCGGCTCGCCCGACGCCAGCATGAGTTCGGCGAATGCGTCGCGCAGCACGCGGTCGGGGTCGTGCACCAGCGGCGCCGAGCCGGCGAGGCCCGCCTCCAGATCGCTGGAGAGCAGCACGAGGATCGGCACGGAGGCGGGCCCCGACTCGTCGGCCATCAGCTCGTCGAGGGCCGGGAGGTTGTTCGCCAGTGTGCGGCCGATGTGGAGGCGGACGCTGCCGGCCTGACCGGCCTGTTCTCCGTTCTCGATGAGGGCCTGGGCGGCGCGACGGATCGCGGCGCGGGCGCGGTCGCGCGCGCCGGCGCCGGGCCGGTCGAGACGTGCGGCCTCGGTCTTGAGCAGTTCCGCCAGGGCGATCGCGCCGGTGCCGGTACCCGGAGCGGGGGCCGAGGGGCCGCCCAGCGTCAGGAGCTGCGCGCTCAGCGGCGCGAGAGGGATGAGGGTCGCGATGATCGCCGCGAAGATGGCCGGAACACAGCGGAATCTCGGCATGCGTTCACCCTGCCCGTTGCTGCGCCGCCTTGTAGACCTGTTCGAGCGCCTGGACCATGGTGCGGGCCGAGAACCGCTCCCGGCATTCGTCGCGGCCGCGCAGCGCCATGGCCTCGCGCTCGCGCGTGTGCCCGGCGAGCCAGCGGACGGCGTCGCCGAGCGCGGCGCGGTCGGCGGCGGGCACGAGCCTGCCCGTCTGCATGTCGCGGCAGACCTCGCCCGTTCCGTCCACATCGTACGCGACGGGGCAGACGGCGCAGAGGAGCGCCTGCGGGACGGTGCGTGGCAGCCCCTCGCGGTAGCTGGGGTGGGCGAGCACGTCCATGGCGCGGACGAGACCGGGGACGCGGTGGGGCGGGACGAGGCCGGTGAGGAGGATCTGGGCGGAGAGTGGCGGAGCTGCGGAGGGCGGTGGATTCTCTTTCAATCCGTCACTTCGCCCCTTTGCGTCTCTGTCATTTTCCGCGGATCGATCCAACTCGACGACCGCGAGACCGAGCGCGCGAGCCCGCGCGAGCAATCGCTGCCTCCACCAGCCGTCGCCGACCCAGAGGAGTCTCCAGTGGGGGTGTGCGCGCAGATCGTCGGAAAGGGCGTCGAGCAGGTCGTCATGTCCCTTGTGCTCGGCCAGCCGGGCGACCGTGCCGACGACGAAGTCGCCGGGCGCCAGACCGAGGCCGGAACGCACCGAGGCGCGGTCCTCGCCGGTCGGGGCGCTGAGGAACAGCTCGACCTCCATCCCCGAGGCGACGGTCACGTATTGATCCGGTCGTCCGATGCCGCGGCGGAGGAACTCGCGGGTCATGGCGTCGGCGACGCTGATGATGGTGTGGCAGCGTCGCGCGGCGGAGCGTTCGGCGAGCGTGTAGATCAGGTTCTTGATTCGAGTGCGGGCCCGTTTGAGCGGGCCGCCCTCGAGCGGCATGAAGGGCGGGCCGTGGATCGTGTGGACGATCGCGGGCCCTGCGTGCTGCGTGCCGCGTGCCGCGTGGAGAACGGACCAGGCGGCGGCGCGGCCCAGGATTCCGGCTTTGGAGGAATGGGTGTGGACGATGTCGGGCTTGAGTTCTCGGATCAGGCGGCGGAGTTCCGCGGAGCAGCGCCAATCGGCCCAGGGGTTGACCGCTCGGACGAGGTGGGGAACGACGTGGGTCGTGATGGGGCGGGCGGGCTCCGCGCCCGAGGCGCAGCGCCGGTTGAACTCCTGCACGCGTTCGAGGAGAGATCCCTCGGGCCCGTAGATCGGGCCGAAGGCGAGGTGGACCTCGTGCCCGAGACGGGCCTGCCCCTCGCAGGAGAGGACGGTGTTCTCCTGCGAGCCGCCGAGAATCAGGCGTGTGGAGATGTGGAGGATGCGGAGCAACGGGGGCAGCAAACCAGCAATGCCGCAAAACAGCAAATCGTCCAACGGGCTACGGCGTGTTGTTGCCGGCGCCGCATTCAGGGCAGCGGTCGGCGCGGAGGCCGGCGAGGTCGTACCCGCATTCGCGGCAGGAGCCGGGGCGACGGGGACGCACGATCAGGAGGGCGAAGCCGATGCCGGCGGCGACTCCCGCGAGTGGTGTCACGGGCAGGATGTACGAGACGCTCTGGCTGTGTGTGTACCGCCAGGCCATCCAGACGCGCTCGGGAGGGTTGAGGATGATCCGCGCGGGCGGGTTGATCGCCCAGCCGGCCCGGGGGAGCGCGCGGGTGAAGAAGCCGGCGGTCGAGCGCCGGCCGAGACGGAGTTCGCCGCGGGCGAAGATGACGAACGTCTGGTGCGGGTCGGTCCCGAGGGCGCGGACGGGCGACCATCGCTCGAAGGCCCGCCACTCCGAGACGATGGAGGCGAGGAGCACCACGCCGCCCACGAGGAGGAGGCTCCACGCGACGCGCCTACGCATAGCGGATCCATTCGAGGCAGAGGCCGGTCGGCGGGAGCGTCGGGCCGGCGTGTCGCCGGTCGAGGCTGGCGATGGCGCCGGAGACGTCGTCGGGGCTCAGTCTTCCTCGGCCGACCTCGAGGAGCGTGCCGGCGACGATGCGGACCATGTTGTACAGGAAGCCGTTGCCGCTGATCTCGATCCGGAGGCGTCGCGACCAGTCGGCGTCCGGCGTCGGGGCGGTGCCGCCGATCCGTTCTTCCTCGACGCGGCACTCGAAGACCGTGCGCACGGTGCTGAGCCTGCCGTGCCCGGCGGCGGCGAAGGCGGCGAAGTCGTGCTCGCCGACGATGCGTTCCGCGGCGCGGCGCATGTCGTCGAGGTTCAGCGGCACCCAGACATGGTGGACGTAGCGCCGGTCGAAGACGGCGCGCTGCGGCGAGACGTGCAGCGTGTACGAGTAGCCCTTGGCCGTGCAATCGGAGATCGGGTTGAAGGCCGGATCGACCGGTGCGGCGGCGACGATCGCGACATCGTCGGGCAAGCGCGAGTTGAGGGCGAGCACAAGGCGGTCGGCGCCGCGTGCGAGCGGCCAACCGGTGGGGGCGTTGGGCTTGGCGCGCACGATGTCCGGCGGTTGGTCTGTCGGCGGCTCGGCGACGGGCGGCATTCCATCGCCGCACGTGAACGCGCCGACCTGGCCGCGGGCGTGGACACCCGAATCGGTTCGGCTGGCGCCGTGGAGGCTCACGGGTTCGC
Source organism: uncultured Phycisphaeraceae bacterium (assembly GCA_964567955.1). Classification (GTDB taxonomy): domain Bacteria; phylum Planctomycetota; class Phycisphaerae; order Phycisphaerales; family UBA1924; genus CAZMPE01. Next base: position 8,633 of record CAZMPE010000053.1, read on the forward strand.
GGACGACCTCGCGGACGGCCTGCTCGACGACCTCCTGGACCGTGCGGAGGGTGAGGCGCGGGCCGCCGTCGTGCTCCAGCACCTTGACGGGGTCGACGTCGGACCCGGCGGGCGGCTCCTGCTTCTGCCAGCCGCAGAAATCGGTGCCGTCGTAGGCGATGGTGAGCTTGTAGCGGGGCACGGCGAATGGAAGGGGGATGGTCGCGCCGGAACAAGGAGCGGGTCAGCTGTCCGCGCGGGGCTGGTCGTCCGGGCTGTCCGGCGATGAGCCGGAATCGGCTGTCGGGATGCCGCGGATGACGACCGGCGGCTCGGCTTCGCGCGGCTTGGCGCCCTTCTTGAGGCCCTGGCCCGTGGAGCGTGCGGCGCCGGGGAAGAACTTGTCGGCGAGGGACCACCATCCCAGCGCGACGATCGCGCCGCCGATGAGGACGACGAAGATCGCGATGAAGAGGATGGCGGTGCGGGACATGGTCGGCTCCACGCGCGCCGGCGCGAGACGAATCCTAGAGCTCGACCATCGCCATATCCGGCTCGCGCATCGACTCGGCGGTGGGGATGAGCACGTCGGTGACGAAAGGCGCGAGGGCGGGGTGTCTTTCGGCCATGCGCTTCCGGACCGCCGCCGCGTCGAAGGCGGGCGCGTGGTGCTCGCCCGCGGCGGCGGCGGCGAGATCGAGGGCGATGCGGCCCTCGGCCCGTGCGCCCTCGCGGACCGGGACGGCCTGGTCGAATGCCTGGAGCATGTTGCGGGCGTTCTCGAAGGTGCCGGACTTCTCGAGCCAGGTGGCGCCGGGGAGGACGACATCGGCGCGATCGACGAGTGGACCGGTGAGCGTGTCGATGAGGACGACGAACTTGCCGCCGAGCGCGCCGGTGAGGTCGTCGCCGGACCAGTCGCTCGGGTAGTTGCCGGTGAGGAGGACGGCGCCGATGTCGCTACGACCCGTGCCGTGGCCGAGTGCCCGCAGAGCGTCCTCGTACTTCAGCACCGGGCCCCCGATGGCCTCGAGGACGCGCCGGACGCCGCGGCTGTTGGGACATTTCTCCGCGTACATCTTGAAGCCGTCGGGCTTGTTCGGCGGGAAGGTCTTGTCCTGGCCGCTGACGGGGATGGGGCCGACGGCGAGGACGGCGCCGGGGTCGATGGCCCGGGCGGTCTCGGCGAGGGCGAACGCCTCCTCGCACGAGAGCATCGGGCTGACGATCAGAGCGAGTTTCTTCCCGCCCGTGACGGGCGTGCCGAACTGGCGGCGCACCGGTGAGCGCAGGCGGTCGTCGCTGTGCACGAACTTCCAGCCGTACCGGACCTCGTCGGTGATCCACCACTTGTTGACGGCCAGGTTGGTGCGGGGCTTGACGCGGTAGACCTTCCCCTCGTTATGGAAAACCGTGATGTTGTCGCCGCTCGCGGTGATCCCGTCGATGGAGGGGGTCTCCTTGAGGAACCAGACGCGCTGCACGAAGAGGAAGTCCTTGTCGAGCAGGGCGCCGACGGGGCAGAGATCGGCGACGTTGCCGGAGAGCTCGTTGTCCAGCGCCTTGCCGGGGAAGACGTCGATCTCGCTCTTGTTGCCCCGGCCCTGAACGATGAGCTCGTTCGTGCCGGTGACCTCGCGGGTGAAGCGGACACAGCGGCTGCAGAGGATGCAGCGGTCGGCGTAGAGGTAGATGTGGGGGCCGAGGTCCTTCTTGGGCTGCTTGACCTTGGCCTCTTCAAATCGGCTGACCCCGCGGCCGTATTCGTAGCTGTAGTCCTGCAGGAAACACTCCCCCGCCTGGTCGCAGACCGGGCAGTCGAGGGGGTGATTGATAAGCAAGTACTCCATGACGGCCTTCTGGTTCTGGACCGACTT
>CAZMPE010000053.1:10498-10903 GCA_964567955.1 uncultured Phycisphaeraceae bacterium
GGGATTGGGGGCCCAGCACTCACCGAGGCAGATCCGGCAGCTGGCCACAATGGAGAGGCCGTCGTGATAGCAATACTGCGGGATCGTCAGGCCGTAGGCGTTGGCGACCTGGAGGATCATCTGTCCGGGCTGAAACTCGCAGGTTCGGCCGTTGATCGTGATCGTGGGCATGGGTCGTCATGGTAGCCGGTTTATCGGCCCGCACGCCCGTGGCCGCCGCCGGCCGCTGGTAACCGGATTGCCCAGATTCGCATGAGTCCATCATCCGTCTTCTGCCGCATACCTCTCGTGCATTTTGCTGATTTCTCACTTGTGGGAACCCCGTTCGGGCGGGTAATCTGACGGCGTCGGGACAATTCTCGACGAGGAGAGAGAAACATGAGTCCGAATGTGTTGTTCCGCGCG
>CAZMPE010000054.1:0-10747 GCA_964567955.1 uncultured Phycisphaeraceae bacterium
AGCGCGCCGGGGACGCCGCCGCCGTCGAGGCGGAAGACGCCGTCGGCTTCGAACCGGAGACCGTCCTTGGAGCGGGCGAGGGTGACGGACTGTCCGTGCGAGAGGAACATGAGCCAGTCGCCGTCGCCGACGCCGTCGGCGGTGAGGGGGCAGAAGACGACTTCGGGGTCGGTGATGCCCTGGCCTTCGAAGCGGACGCCGTCTTCGATCGTGAATGAGACGCCGTCGTCGCTGATCGCGCTGTAGATCTGGTGGGGCGGCGGCTGGTTGAGCGGTCGCGCGGGCGGCTCCGGCTGGGGCGCCGGCGCGGGCGGGATGATCGTGGGGATCTTCGGCAACCTCGGCTGGTCGGGTGTCCGCGGCAGCTCGGGCTGCGGGCGCGGGCCGGGGCTCGGCTGGGGCAATGCGGGGAAGCGCCTTTCGTCCATCGACGCCATCAGGTAGTAGTACAGGCGGAGGCGGCCGTCGGGGAGTTGCACGACGGAGGGATCGACGAGTGCGCCCGCGGTGGGGGCCCCGCTGATCGTGATGACCTCCGGCTCAGACCAGGTCTTGCCGGCGTCGGTGGAGACGAGTCGGGCGAGGCGTTCGGTGCCGGGGCCGCGGAACGAGCGGGCGTCGACGGTGTAGATGACCAGCGTGCCTCGCGCGCCGGCGGCGCCCGCGCCGGAGAGCTCGATGAGGTCGGGAACGCTGGCGTGGACCATGACCGGTTCGGCGCCCGCGGTGAAGGCGAGTCCGTCGTCGCTGGTGGCGAAGTGGATCTGGTGCGCGCGGGGTCCGTCGGACCCGGGGCGGGGCGGCTGCGCGGGCGGTTGCTGGAGGATGAGGGCCAGCAGGAGGGCGGTGTGCACGGGAGCCTCCAATCGGGCGCCTGGGCCCGCGGGTGCGTCCCGATTCTATCGGTGGCGATCAGTAGCGGATGATGTAGGCCCTGCCGCAGAGCGCCGGGCCGGCGGGGGGCGATTCCGAATCGGTGCCGATGGCGAGGTCGCCCTTGCCGTCACCGTTCACGTCGGCGAGGCCCGCGACGGCGACGCCGAAGCGTCCGCTGGCCATGGGGTTGCTCGAGCCGTAGGTGCGGAGCCGAGCGCCGCTCGCGCCCGAGTAGACGTGGACTCTTCCGGCGTTGTTCGGGGCGGCGCCGGGGTCCTCGTTGGGCGCGCCGACGATGGCGTCGCCGCGTCCGTCGCCGTTGACGTCGGGGAGCCCCGCGACGCTGTAGCCGAATCGTGCGTCGACTTCCGGTGTCGGCGAGAGGAGTTTCTTGAGGAGGCCGCCGGTGGCGCCGGAGAGGATGTAGGCGCGCCCGCAATCCGTGGGGCTGGCGCCGGGGTTCTCGAGCGGGGCGCCGATGAGCAGGTCGCCGCGCCCGTCGCCGTTGACATCCATCAGCCCGGCGACGGAGAAGCCGAAGTTGCCGCCGGCCTCGAAACCCGCGGAGCCGAGCGAACGCAGGAGCGCGCCGGAGGAGCCGGAGTACAGGTAGACGCGGCCGCACTGGTCGGGGAACCCGGGGGCGGCGTCGAATGGCGAAGAGACGAGGATGTCGCCGCGGTTGTCGCCGTTGACATCGGGGACGCCGGCGATGGCCCAGCCGAACTGTCCGTTGAAGAGGGGGACGGGCGGGGCGAGTGTGCGGATGTAGGTCCCGGTCGCGCCGGAATAGAGGTAGACGCGTCCGCTGAGAGGCTGGGAGCCCGGGGGCGAGTCGAAGTTGGCGCCGACGGCGATGTCGCCGCGGCCGTCGCCGTTGACATCGGGGATTCCCGCGACGGACCATCCGAACTGGGCGTCGGCGCGTTGGATGGGGGCCCAGAGCTTCCAGATGATGGCGCCGGTGGCGCCGGAGTAGACGTAGGCGCGTCCGCAGTTTCCGGGGCTGGTTCCGGGGTCTTCGTAGGGCGCGCCGATGACGACGTCGCCGCGGTTGTCGCCGTTGACGTCGGGGATTCCGGCGACGGACCATCCGAAGTTTCCGTTGGTCTCGGCGCCGAGAGAGACGAGCGTGCGGAGGAGCTGGCCGTTCGCGCCCGAGTAGATGTAGGCGCGTCCCGAGCCGTCGGGGGAGGAGCCGGGGTCTTCGTTCCACGCGCCGACGACGACATCGCCCTTGCCGTCGCCGTTGACGTCGGGGACGGCGGCGATGGCGCGACCGAAGCGTCCGCTGAGTTCCGCGTTGGGCGGGTTGAGGATCTGTGCGGACGCGGCTCCGGCGCCGAGCGAGCCGAGCAGCAGCGCGAGGGCAGGGACGCGGTTCTGTGCCATGGGTCTGGTTCCCGGAGCGCACGGGGATCGGGGTCCGCCGCTGCCGCATGATCCGTTACGTTTACAGCCGGTGCCGGTCGCGGTCGCATGATCCATCGGTGGCGGGTCGCGGGCGTGGGCTCCGCCGTCGTTGCCTCGCCAGATTACCGCCGATAAGCCCTTTCCCCAAGGGAATTTGTGCTTCGTCCCGGGTCAGAACCGGATGAGGTAGGCGCGACCCGTTCCGGTGGGGCTGGTTCCGGGATCTTCGGCCGGGGCGCCGGAGAGGGCTTCGCCCCTGGCGTTGGCGTTGACATCGCCCATGCCGGCGACGGCGGAGCCGTAGCGGCCGTTGGACTCCTTGTTGGGCGAGACGTGCGTGCTCAGGCGGGCGCCGGTCTTGCCGGAGTAGACGTATGTCCGACCGCAGTTGAGCATCGCGCCGTCGGTCTCCTGGCAGGCCCCGATCACGATATCGGCCCGGCCGTCGGCGTTGCGGTCGGGCATGCCCGCGACGCTGAAACCGAAGAGGCCGTAGCTCTGCGGCGATGGGGTGAAGAGCTTCCACATCAGCAGCCCGGTCTTGCCCGAGAAGACGTAGGCGCGGCCGGCGTCGATCTTGGTTCCGATGTTCTCGTAGGGTGCGCCGATGATGATGTCGCCGCGGGCGTCGCCGTTGGCATCGCCCATCCCCGCGACGCTGAAACCGAATCGGCCGTTCGCCTCGGGGTGCGGGGAGGACAACGTCTTGAGCAGGATGCCCGTCGAGCCGGAATACACATACACGCGGCCCGCGTTGGCGTGACCGAACTGGTTGTCCTCGTAGGGGACCCCGACGACGATGTCCGTCCGTCCGTCGCCGTTGATGTCGGGTATCGCGCCGACGGACCAGCCGAACCACATCGAAGCCTGCTCGGCGGGAGCGGCGAGGCTGCGGATGCGGAGTCCGGTCGCGCCGGAGTAGATATGGACCCGGCCCGCGCCGACGGGGCTGGTCCCCGGGTTCTCGTTAATCGCGCCGATCGCGATGTCGCCGCGGCCGTCGCCGTTGACATCGCCGAGCCCGGCGACGCTGTAGCCGAAGTTCCCGCCGGCCTGCTGCGCGGGCGAGCCGATGGTGTACAGGAGCGTTCCCGTGGCGCCGGAGAAGACGTAGACGCGTCCGCAATCCTCCGGTGCGGCGCCCGGGTCCTCGTACGGTGCGCCGACGATCACATCGCCGCGGCCGTCGCCGTTGACATCGATGACGCCGGCGACGGAGAACCCGAACTGTCCGAAGGCCTCGCGGTTGGGCGAGGCGAGTGTCCGGAGCCGGTTGCCGCTGGCGCCGGAGTGGAGGTAAACGCGTCCGGCGCGGGAGACGGCGCCGGGATTCTCGCCGGGCGCGCCGACCGCCACGTCGTCGCGGCTGTCACCGTTGATGTCCGGGACGCCGCTGATCGAGGCGCCGAACGCGCCGTCGATCAACTGGCTCGCGGATTGGAAGGTGGAGACCTGGGCGCGGGCGTCGGGCGCGACGCACAGGGCGGCGCAGACCGCCCCCGCGCTGAGCGCGGACACTCCGATACCTGACCATTTCATCCGTTTGTATCGCATGGCCGTTTCCCCGCCCCCCGAGGTTCGCGGTACGGGCGGCGGCGGCCGTGGCGCTGGGCGCTTCCCGCGATCGGCGGCATCATACCGGCCAATCGTCGGGGGCACAAGACCAACGTGCATCGAACGGGGCGGCTACTTGCGCAAGATGTAGGCGCGGCCGTTCTGGCTCGGCGTGAGGCCGGGGGCTTCCTGGAAGGCCCCGATAATGACGTCGCCCCGGCCGTTCCCGTTGACGTCGGTGGCTCCGGCGACGGAGACGCCGAAGTTGCCCATGGTCTGCGAGTACGGCGAGAGGATGGTCTGGAGCCGCACGCCGGTCGCCCCGGAGTAGATGTAGACGCGGCCGGCGTCATTCAGGCCGCTCGGTCCCTCCTCGGGCGCGCCGACGATGACGTCGCCCCGTCCGTCGCCGTTGACGTCCGCGACGCCGGCGACGGCATCGCCGAAGGCGCCGTGGTTCTCCGGTGTCGGCGGGATCAGCTTCCACAGGAGTGCGCCGGTCACGCCGTTGAAGATGTAGGCGCGGCCGCAGCCGTCGGGGTGGGCGCCCGGGTCCTCTTCGAAAGCGCCGATGACGACATCGCCCCGTCCGTCGCCGTTGACATCGGGGATGCCGGAGACGGCATCGCCGAACATGCCGTTGGCTTCGGCGCCCGGCGAGTTGAAGACGCGCATGAGCCCGCCGTTGGCGCCGGAGTAGAGGTAGGCGCGTCCGGGCTTGTTGGTCAGCGGTGCGCCGTCGGCGCCCTGGGCCGACCCGACGAGGATCTCGCCGCGGCCGTCGCCGTTGACATCGGGGACGCCGGAGACGGAACCGCCGTAGAAGTCGTTCGCGGCCTGGACCGGCGCCGTGAGCGTGCGGAGGCGGACGCCCGTCGCGCCGGAGTAGACGTAGACGCGTCCGGCCTGGAGCGGGCTCGCTCCCGGGTCTTCGTCCGGGGCGCCGACGATGACGTCGCCGCGCCCGTCGCCGTTGACATCCGCGACTCCGGCGACGCAGTGGCCGAAGTTTCCGTCGGTCTCGGGGGTGGGCGGGATCAGTTTCCAGAGGAGGGCGCCGGTGGCGCCGGAGAAGATGTACGCGCGTCCGCAGTTGTCGGGGCTGGCGCCGGGGTCTTCGCCGGGGGCGCCGACGACGATGTCGCCGCGGCCATCGCCGTTGACATCCGGGATCCCGGCGACCGAGACGCCGAAGCGGCCGCCGACTTCATTGCCCGGGGAGACGAGTGTCCGGATGAGCGCTCCGGTGGTCCCGTTGAAGACGTAGGCGCGTCCGCCCTCGGCCTTGCCGTTGACGGTTTCACGCGGCGCGCCGACGATGATGTCGCTCCGATTGTCGCCGTTGACATCGGCGACGGCACCGACGGAGTACCCGAAGGCGCCGTCGATGATCGGGTTGGCGGAGACGAGCGTGTTGAAGGAGGACCTGGTCATGTTGATATCGACGTCGGCCGTGCCGCTCGGCTCGAGTTGCACGGTCATGTCGATGTGGATGGTGCCGCCGGTGATGGTGCCCGTTTCCGTGTAGCTGGCGACGAACGGCGACGGGACGTTGGTGCCGCTGGCGGTGATGACTCCGGAGCCGTTGACCGACGCCTGCATGTCGCCGAAGACGGGCTCACCGTTGAGGGTGGCGGACCAGCCGGCCCCTGAGATCGGCCCGGAGAGCGTGAAGGGCGCGGGGTCCGTGCCCCCGAAGACGCCGCCGTCGACGTCCACGACGAGCTTCATGATGCCGCCCTGGATGGTGACATCGGCGCGGATAGCGCCGCTCGAGCTGAACGTGTTGTTGAACCATGTTCCCGTGTAGTGCCCGGGCTGGATGCCGAGCTGGGCATTCGCGCCGGCGCCGAGCCCGAGCAGGAGCGCGAACGACGAGAGCGCCGCGAGGCGCCCGGAAACACGGTGACCATTGCCGTTCATGGTGGACTCCTGATGGGGTCGCGGAACGGCGAAAGCGTACCTCGTTGGGGCGAATGGAACAAGCGTTAAGGCGGCTCAGGAGCGACCCGGGGCGGCGAGTTCTCCGACCAGCCTGGCAAGGGCCTCAACGTTCTTCTCCGCAACGATGCGGGCGACCCGGGCCGGGTCCGCGCCCGACTTGGCCAGGGCGGTCTGGGCGGTCTTCCAGAGCCGTTCGGCAGCTTTGCCGGTGCCCGCGAGGTAGAGGTCGGAGACCGCCTCCTGCAGCTTCTGCAGGGAGATGGTGTCGGCGTGCTCGTAATAGCGCTTGACGATGCCTTTCTGATGGCTGCTGAGGTACTGGCCCTTGGCCATGGGGGCTCCGTTCTACGGCGTGGCGCCGGGGGCTGGGGGTCGGAACTCGATCAGGAGGCGATCATACGACACCCACGCGTCGGGCCCCCATTGCGGCGCCGGACGGATGGCCCCGGTGACGACGCCGACATCCTCGCGGAAGAAATGGGCCGTTTCGGCGGCCAGCATCGCGAGCGCCGCGGCGAAGGCGACGACGGTGAATCGGCGAGCGGCGCGAGGCGAGTCGCGGGTGAGCGGTTCGACGAGCGTCTCGACGCCCGCGGCGGCGAGGAGTGCGAAGGCGGGCAGGATCGAGACGGCCTGGCGCGCGTACCCATAGAAGAGCACGGTGACGGCGACTTTCGAGGCGATGATGATCAGCCAGATCGTGCCGCGCCGGCCGGCGACACAGGCGATCGCGCCCGTGAGGATGAGGGCCGCGACGCCCAGGCGCCAGGCGATGGCGGACCCCGGCGCGTGCGTCAAGAGGTCGATGGGGCGCCGCTCGCCGGCGCGTCCGATCGCGAAGTTGAATGATGTCAGGCCGAACTCGACGCCGCCGGCGAAGTTGGAGAGCTTGCGGCCCACATTAATGAGCCAGGTGCGCGGGTCGGCGGTGATGAAGCCGAGTCCGACGCTCCAGCCGTGGTTGTAGAGCCGCAGGTGCGGCGGCAGGGCGAGGTTGATCGGGCCGTCGGCGTGGAACGGGCCGATGAGGGCCGCGCGGCTGAACCCGCCGCCCGCGTCGGGGTGGTTCGCGACGGCGAAGCTGAGCGGCCCCTGGCTGGAGACGAGGGTGAAGGAGCGGACGGGCTCGGGGATGTAGCCGAAAGCGTCGAGGAGGATGCGGCGGGCGTGCGCTTCGGTGACGAGGTCGAGGCTGCGCAGGCCCGCCTCGTGGGCGAGATAGGCCGCGACTTCGCGCTTGCAGAACGCGGGGAGGGACTCGAAGAACGCCCGCCCGTCGGCGCTCCAGGGCGGGACGGCGCGGTCCCAGTCGGGCCGGAACGTCGTCTGGGTGTTGTAGCGGACGTTGGCCCGGGTGGCGTGGATGCTCCAGGGCAAGCAGGTCGCGAGGAAGGCGGCACACGAGGCGAGCACGGCCACGCGGCCCGTCTTCGCGCCGGGTGTGAGCGCGCGGCGCCAGCGCCACAGGCACCAGAGGACCAACAGGACAAGCAGGAGTGTGTGCTCGGCGCGCACGAGGTTGGCCAGCCCATGGAGGACGCCGAGGGCCATGCCGAGCGCGATGCCCGGCCGGTCCAGGAATCGCAGCGTGCCGAGGGCGATGAGCATGACGAGCGCGAGGTACGGCGTCTCGCTGTTGAGCGAGGCGGCGATGACCTGCAGGTGGAAGGAGAAGACGCAGGCGACGGCGCCGATCAGCGCCACGCGCCGGCGGAAGCCGTACCGGAAGGCGAGGTACGCCGCGGCGACCCCGACGGCCGAGAAGACGCACCACAGGACCTTCAGGCCGAAGAAGTTCGGCGCGGGGCCGTCCATGGGCGGGCCGAACCAGTGGATGAGGTACGGGACCCCGGGCGGGTAGAAGGGGAGTCCCGAGTTGAACTCACCGGCTCGACCCGCGTTGAGTGCTGCGGCGTACTCGGCGAAGACGGTTGCGTCGCCCTCGTAGTACGCGGAATGAGGCCAGGCGTTGTCGGGGGAGGCGGTGAGGAAGGCGAGGCGGACGAGGAGGGTCAGCGCGAAGACGCCGAGCGCGATGATCGCGTCGGTGCGCGTCGGCCTGATTGGGTCCGTGGCCGCGATGGTGAGACGGTAGGCGGAGGGCGCGCCGTGGGCGGCGCGCCGGTAGACTTGGAGAGGAGGTATGCCGTGACTGAACCGAACGGGGCGACACCCGAGACACTCAAGTCCGCGCTCAAGGCCTTCCGCAAGCGGCTGAAGCTGACGCGGCTGGACGCGGAATCGAAGCTGGGCGCGCACAAGCCGATGACGGGGGGCCAGAAGTCGGGGATCGTGGCGATCCGTCCGCCGAACCAGTTCCCCGATGAGGTCTGGCAGGAACTGGCGCGTCAGGGCAAGCTCAAGGACACCGGCGCCGGCTTCTACCAGCTCGTCGGCGAGTGACGCGGACGGGGCGTCTGTCACTCTCGCCGCCGCTAACACTCGGGGGCCGGCGCGCGTCCTGAGCGGCAAGGAGGGCCGGACATGTCCGCAGCGCTGTTGATCGTCCTTGGGGTGCTCGCCGGTGGGCCGGATCAGATCGCGTTCATGCGCAGCGGGTCGGTGTGGATCGCGGACGTGGCCGCGGGGTCGGAGCGCCGGGTCGTCGAGGGGTTGCAATACGACCGGCCGCTGGCGTGGTCGCCCGACGGGGCGCACCTGCTGTACTGGAAGCACAGCAACGTGGGTTGGGACATCTGGCGCGCGGCGGCCGACGGATCGGGCGCGACGAACCTGACGAACACGACGAGCGGCGGTTGCCGGTCGGCGGCGTATTCACCGGACGGAACGCGGATCGCCTTCATGCGCGACAACCCGCAAGGGGTGTACGTCATGGATGCGGACGGAGCGAACCAGCGGCGCCTGGCGGAGCGCGGGCATCGGGACGAGACGCCGGCGTGGTCGCCGGACGGCCGGTCCCTGGCGTACGTGGAGTTGAGCCCGGCGGGCGAGCGACGGATCCGGCTGGATATCTACGGGGTGGATTCGGGCGGCGGGAACGACCGGCGGCTCACGGCGGACGTGGGCTCGAGCGAATCGCCGGCGTGGTCGCCCGACGGGCGGTCGATCGTCTTCGCCGGGTCGCGCGCGGGGAACCGGGAAATCCTGCTCATGGCCGCCGACGGGACGGGCGAGCGGGCGCTGACGAAGACTCCGGAGAACGAGTCGCACCCGATCTGGTCGCCGGACGGCGGGATGATCGCGTTTCTGGTTGAGCTGTCCGGAGAGCGCGCGGAACTGCGCGTGATGAACGCGGACGGGAGTGGCGTGCGGACCGTGGCGCCGGTCAACGGGCGCGCGGGGTTTCCCGGATGGTCGCCGGACGGCACGACGCTGGTGTTCATGAGCCGCGAGGGCGGGCGCGACAGGATCGTCGTGACCGGCGCGGACGGATCGGGGACGCGCGTGATCGGCGAGGGTCTCTATCCCGTGTGGAGGCCGGTCAGCGCGCGCGCCGGGCCATGACGCGTTCGCGGCAGGGCAGGCGCAGGTCTTTGGCGAGGCCCACCGCCGCCATCCCGCGGATGATCAGGTAGCTGATGTCGATCTGCCACCAGCGCAGGCCGTGTCGCGGCGAGGCGGGGAAGGCGTGGTGGTTGTTGTGCCAGCCCTCGCCGAACCCGATGACGCCGAAGACGAGGTTGTTGCGGCTGTGGTCGTGCGTTTGATAAGGACGCGTGCCCCAGAGGTGGCAGACGGAGTTGATGCTCCAGGTGACGTGGTGCACGATGAAGACGCGGACCAGCCCGCCCCACAGGAGGCCGAGGAACGCCCCGGTCCAGGTGCCGCTGATGGCCCCGGCGATGCCCGCGGGGATCAGCAGGCTGAGGAGCACCCAGAGCGGGAAGAGCTTGCTGATGTAGCGGACCAGCCGGTCCGAGGACAGGTCGGGGACGTAGCGCTCCTCGTCGGGCAGGCTCTTGGCGAAGAACCATCCGAGGTGGGCGTGGAAGAGACCGCGGAAGAAGGCGGCGAGGCCGCTGCCGTGCCCGTGCGGGGAGTGGGGGTCGTGGTCGCGGTCGCTGTGCTGGTGGTGGCAGCGGTGCGTCGCGGCCCAGCGGAGCAGGGGCCCCTCGACCGCCATCGATCCGAGGAGCGCAAAGACGGCGGTCATGACGCGCCCGGTGGCGAAGGACTTGTGCGTGAAGAGCCGGTGGTAGCCGATCGTGATGCCGAGCCCGGTCAGCACGTAGCCGCCCACGAGCAGGCCCAGGTGCGTCCATCCGAAGCCGACGCCCCAGAGGAGGTAGATCGCGCAGATCAGCCCGATGAACGGGATGATGACGGCGAGGAGGCTGATCAGGCGCTCGCGGAAGGGTGCGTGCGCGGCGGGGTCGCCGTCCGTGTCGGGATGGTCGGAGGCGCCGGGTGCGCGTGTCGGACCTTCGGCCAGGCCGATGTCGTCGTGCAGGTGCTGTGTTGTCATGAAGCGCTCGTTGGCCGGCGATGCGCGCCCGGGTGCGACGCGCGGAGAGTGAGTTCGGAGTCGCGCGAAACGGCGGCCTCCGTGCCGCGCTCCGATCAGATCATCCTACGCACTTCGTACGGTCGCCGGAGCGTCCTTGTTCGATTCCGCATCGGGATCCGTGTCCGGCGTGTGAAAGCGGACTCTTTTCACCGTGGAAGGACGCGCGGGATGATCAGCGAGCCACGGCGGCGCAGACTTTCTTCGCCGCGTCGGTGAGGTCGTTCGCGGCCTGGAGCGTGGGGAGCTTCGCGCGCGCGTCGTTGAGGAGCTTGCGCCCGGCTTCGACGTTGGTGCCCTCGAGGCGGACGACGAGCGGAACCTTGAAGCCGACCTTCGCGGCGGCGTTGACGATGCCCTGCGCGATGATGTCGCAGCGCATGATCCCGCCGAAGATGTTGACGAGGATGCCCTTCACGTGCGGGTCGCTGAGGATGATGGAGAAGGCCTCGGTGACGGCCTCTTCGCTGGCCGATCCGCCCACATCGAGGACGT
>CAZMPE010000055.1:0-10724 GCA_964567955.1 uncultured Phycisphaeraceae bacterium
GATACCGGCGGTGCTCGGATCGGTACGGATTCTGCTCGCCACGGCGGTGCCTGATAACCCCGGGAGCATGAGGTCAAGGACGACCAAATCCGGTCGGCGCGATTGAATTCTCTCGAGCGCGGACCGGCCGTCCAGGACGTAGGAAGCTTCGTAACCGGCGCGCTGGAAGTTCAGGACGAGAAGCTCCGCGATGTCTCGTTCGTCGTCGACGACGAGCACGCGGTGTTTTGGCTGTAAAGCAATGTCCTGTATCGACTTATGCGCGAGCGTCGTCATGGCGTCGTCCTCCGGCTCAGCCCCGCACGGAACATGAGAAATGGATCATAACAGCGTGGGTGGGGAGCCAACGATGACGATTCGGTGAAAAGTCGAGGTCCTGAATAACGGGTCCCATAACGATTGGGAAACCAAAACTTGTCCTCTTCGAGGGTCGATGGTCGAAAATGTCGGGCGGCGTGTTTGCGTCGACTAATGACGCTGTCTATACTCCGGCCCTTCCGAGGGGGGGGGTAGTCCGAGAAGAGGAAACCCTCAGTTGACTCTTGGGAACGTTGGGGGGACGATCAGCGGCCAAATCCTGCGACCCTGTGTTCTCCGGGTGCAGTTTCCGTGTGAGGTGTGAAGAAGACGGTCCGGGAGCGACGCCTCGGGGGCGACTCAGCTGTTCGGACCACAGGATCGGTTGGACGCCCGCGCAGGCGTGTCGTCGGGGTCCAGGTTCACGTAGCAAGGAGTCTTTGAATGAGTCGGACGAAAATGGTCTTTGCGTTTGCCGGCGCTGCGATGGGCCTGAGCGCGACCGCTCTTGCCCAGACCAGCAATCTCGACAGCAATCGTGCGTACCAGGCGGATCTTCTCAGCGACGCCAGCACCCGCACGAGCACGCTGGCGGCTCAGCCGGGCGCGACGGTCAACACCGGCGGGCAGCTCCAGTTCCGCTATGTCCTGAGCGATCAGGACGACGACAGCCTCTCTGAGGAGACGACGCTGGGCTTCCAGGCCCGCCGGACGAAGGTCTGGTTCTGGGGCAGCATCGCCGAAGGCTGGGATTACAAGGTCGTCCTGTCGGCCGACCGCGACGGCGGCTCGGTCTTCCTCGAGGACGCCTTCGTGACCCACGCGCTGAGCGACAACGCCAGCGTCCAGTGGGGCCAGTTCAAGCTCCCCTTCGGCCGTGAAGAGAGCATGGACTCGAAGAACCAGCTGGCCGCCGAGCGTTCGGTGACCAACTACGCGTTCTCCCAGGGCCGCTCGCAGGGCATCCAGTACAACTACACGGGTGACAGCTTCCGCTTCATGGGCGCTTTCTCCGACGGCTTCGCCACGGCGAACTCGGACTTCACGTCGGCCGCCGAGGCTGACTGGGGCGTGACCGCCCGCGGCGAGTACATGTGGGCCGGCACGTGGGACCGGTTCGAGGACTTCACCAGCTGGCGCGGCAGCGACTACGCCGGCATGTTCGGCTTCGCCGGCAACTACCAGAGCGGCGGCGACACCTTCGCCACCGTCGACATGGACATGTGGAATCTGACGGCCGACGTCAGCATGGAAGGCGACGGCTGGAACGCGTTCGCCTACGGCTTCTACCGCACGGTGGATATGGCCGGCCCGGGCTCCGACCTTGATGACTGGGGCTTCGGGCTTCAGGCCGGCGTCTTCGTCTCCGATGATTGGGAGCTCTTCGGCCGCTGGGGCTTCATCGCTCCGGACAGCGACTACGGCACGGGCCTCGATGAGGACTTCAACGAGTTCACGGTCGGCGTGAACCACTACGTCCTCCCCGAGAGCCACGCGGCGAAGTTCACCGCCGACGTCTCCTACTACCCGGACACCGTCGCGTCGAGCAGCATCGTCCCGACGGGCACGGGCACCGGCCTCCTGGGCTCCACCGCGGACAGCGAGTGGGTCCTCCGCCTCCAGTTCCAGCTCCTGTTCTGAGCCGGCCTGAAGGTGTAGTCAGCGTTTGAACACACCGGCCCGCCTCACGGCGGGCCGGTTCTTTTTTTGGTCTGTTCTGAGCGTGTTCTTTGCCCGCTCTGAACACGGGCACGCCAAGATGCGGACCGGCTCGCGACATGAGATGATGATGTGCGGCGGTCGTCGAGTCCACCCGGTCCCCATGGAGTTCAGCCGATGAGACCAACCCGAATCGCAGGCGGCCTCGCGATCCTCCTGGCCCTTCCAGCGCTCGGTCAGACGAGCCCGGATGCCGAGCGCTCGTATGCCGCGGACCTGCTCGCCGACGCCGGGACCCGGACCAGCACGCTGGGCGCGGCGGCGGACCCGGTGGTCAAGACCGGCGGCTACATCGTCTTCCGGTACAACGTGAACTCGCGGGACGACGTTCCGGGGGCCGAGGATACGACGGTCGGCTTCCATCTCGCCAAGACCAAGGTCAACGTCAGCGGCAGCATCTCCGACGAGTTGTCGTACTACGTGCTGCTGTCGGCCTCGCAGTCCACGGGGGCCGTAAGCCTCCAGGATGCCCATGTCACGTGGAAGCTCGATGACACGTGGAAGCTGAAGTGGGGGCAGTTCAAGCTGCCGCTGCTGCGTGAGGAGACGACCAGCGACACGCGCGGGCTCGCGGCGGAGCGCTCGGTGATGAACGCCGAGTTCACGCAGAGCCGTTCGCAGGCGGTGCAGTTGAGCACCGAGGGTGAGTCCTTCCGCTTCCTGGCGGCCTTCTCCGACGGGCTGGGCACGCTGAATACGGACTTCACGTCGATGGCCGAGGCCGACTGGGCCGTGACGGCCCGCGGCGAATACATGTGGGCCGGCGAATGGAGCCGGTTCAACGATTTCACGAGCTGGCGCGGCAGCGACTTCGCGGGGATGGCGGGGGTCGCCGGCCATTATCAGACGGGAGGCGACACGTTCGCGACGTCGGACATGGACCTGTGGGAGCTGACCGCGGACGCGTCGGTCGAGGGCGACGGCTGGAACGCGTTCGTCGCGGGCGTGTGGCGTCACACGGACCCCGTCGGCGGAGGAATGGACATCGACGACTTCGGGCTTCTCGCGCAGGCGGGTGTCTTCGTCAGCGAGACGTGGGAGGTCTTTGTGCGGTGGGACACGGTCTTCGCCGATGACAACAACCCGCCGATCTCGATCCCGCCGTTCGTGCCGCCGGACGACTTCAGCACGATTACGGCGGGGTTCAACCACTACATCCTGCCCGAGAGCCACGCCGCGAAACTGACGTTCGACGTGCAGTACTTCCTCGATGGTCAGGCGGCGAGCATCGTGTCGCCGTCGACGCTGACGGGCGTGCTGGCGGACGGCTCGGACGGCCAGTGGACGGCGCGGCTGCAGTTCCAGCTCGTGTTCTGAGCCGGTCTACATCCGCTCGAGCGTGGGCAGGCCGAGGATCTCGAGCCCGTCCGCGAGGACGCGCCCGGTGAGGTCGCACAGCCGCAGGCGCGACTTGCGGGCCGCCTCATCGGGGGCGTTGAGCACCGGGCAGGCGTCGAAGAACCCGGCGAAGGCTCCGGCGAGGTCGAAGAGGTACTGGCAGAGGCGGTGGGGCTCCAGCGACTCGCCGACGGCGCGGACCGTTCCCGGGTAGCGGAGGAGGGCGAGGGCGAGCGTCTTCTCGGCCGGCGCCGCGATGGCCAGGGGGGCGTTCCGCCACCCTTCGGCGACGCCGCGCTCCGCCGCCTTGCGGAAGATGCTCCGCACGCGCACGAGCGCGTAGAGGAGGTAGGGGCCGGTGTTGCCCTCGAAGGCGAGCATTCGATCGAAGCTGAAGACGTAGTCCTTCACGCGGTCGTTACACAGATCGGTGTATTTGATCGCGGCGATGCCGACGGCCTCGGCGATCGTGCGCCGGTCCGCGGCGGGCAGCTCCGGGTTCTTCTCCGACACGACGCGTTCGGCGCGGACGACGGCCTCGTCCATCAGGTCCTGCAGGCGCACGTTCTCGCCCGAGCGGGTCTTGAACATCCGGCCGTCCTCGCCGAGGACGCTGCCGAACGGGGCGTGCTCGAGGCGCGACGGCGACGACGCGCCGGGTCTGGTCGCGAACCCGGCCTTGATCGCCGCCGCGAAGACCTGCTTGAGGTGGAGCATCTGCGGCGCGCCGACGGCGTAGACGACGCGGTCGGCGCCGAGCTTCTGCACGCGCCGGCGCACGCCGGGGATGTCGGTCGTCGCGTACAGGTAGCCGCCGTCGCGCTTGCGGATCATGCAGGGGACGTCGATGCCCACGTCGTCGAGCCGGATGACGAGGGCGCCGTCGGACTCTTCCGCGATGCCGCGCTGCACCATCTCGGCGACGAACGGGGCGAGCTCGTCGGAATAGCTCGACTCGCCGGCGGAGTCCCCGGCCGTGATGCGGGTGCGGAGGCGCCGGCAGGCGGCGAGGCACTCGTCCATCGTGACGTCGTAGATCCGCTTCCAGACGGCCATGGTGGCCGGGTCGTGGGCCTGGAGGAGGACCAGCGTGCGGCGTGCGCGGGCGCGGGCTTCCTCCGCGCCTGCGACCTGCTCGGCGAGTTCGGCCTCGGCCTTCGGCCCCAGCCCGAAGCGGCGGACGGCCTCGAGGCCCTTGGCGTCCGATGCGCACTCGGCCTGAGCCGCCTTGTACAGCCGTGTCAGCCCCTCGAGCGTGAGGCGCTCCATATCGCAGCGGCCGGCGCGGGCCTCCTCGTCGAGTTTCGCGGTCACCATCGCGATGGGCAGGCCCCAGTCGCCGATGTGGTTCTGGCGGATGACGTTGTGGCCGAGGCGCTCGAACGTGCGGGCCAGCGCGTCGCCGATGACCGTCGCCCGCAGGTGCCCGACGTGCATCTCCTTGGCGATGTTCACGCCGCAGAGATCGACGACAACGGTCTGTTTCGGGTCCGGCGGCCCGATGCCGAGCGTGGGCGAGTCCAGAGCGGTGACGAGCGAGCCGAGGGCGTCGGCCCGGAGTGTGATGTTGATGAAGCCGGGGCCGGCGATCGAAGCTTCGGTCAGCGGCTCGGCGATCCCGCCCAGGTCGAGACGCGCGACGATCGCCTTGGCCACCTCGCGCGGCGGCTTGCCCAGGCGTTTGGCGAGGCCCATCGCGGCGTTGGACTGGAAGTCCGCCTGCCCCGCCTGCTTGCTGGGCGTGATGAGCGGATCGACGTCGGGCCCGAGTTCGGGGAAGGCCGCGGCGATGGCGGCGCGGCACCGTTCGCCGAGCGCCTGCACGGGGTCGTAGTTCTGGGCTTCGCCGGGCATGGGCACGATCGTAGCGGAGCGGGGCCTACTCGGCCCACGCGCCGAGGATGCGCGCCATCTCGTCGGCCAGTGCGATCATGGCGGTGCTGGGCGTGTGGGCGAGCGGGTCGTCGATCAGCGCCACGCGCCCGGTCTTTACCGCCGGGATGTCGAGCGTCCCAACGCGTCCGAGCAGCCGGATCACGCCTGATGATCCGTGTGTTGATGCGGGCGTACCCGGAGCCCGCGGCAGGATCAGGATGATCGCGTCCGGGGCGAGCCGCAGGACGTCCTCGGCGTCGAGGGTGATGTACGGCGCGCCCTCGGTGATCGCGGGCGTGCCGCCGATCCTTGCGAGGATCTGGTGGTGGAAGGAGCCGGGGCCCAGGGCCGAGGGCGGCGCCACGGCGCCGAGCAGCAGCACGCGCCCGGCCCTGGTCAGGTCGGTGGTTCGCAGCGACCATGCGGCGTCCATGCGGTCCAGGAGTTCCGATGCGCGGGCGGGCTCCGCGCCGCTCTCTTCGGCCACAGCGCCGGCGCAGGCGACGATGTCCGCGAGCGAGAGGAGCGGGTAGCTGCGGAGGGTCCAGCCGTTGTTCTGCGCGAGTTGAGTCAATCGTTCGGGGAGCGGGCGCGAGCCCCACTCGAGCAGCACGTGCGTCGGGCGCGTCGTGATCAGCGCTTCGTAGTCGATCCCCGCCTGATCGCCGCAGGACGGGATCGAGCGGTCGAGCACGAGGTCGAAGGCGTGTCGGCCGACGATCCGGTCCGCGACGCCGAGGTCCCGCAGGATCACGGCGATGGCCGGGCTCAGGGCGACGAGGCGCGGTCCCGTGGCGGGCACGTCCCGGACCGCCGAGCCGCCGGACATCATCTTCCAGACGATCAACGCCGTCGCGATCGCAAGGATCGCCGCGCCGATCAGCCAGCCGTACGAGCGTGTGCCTGTCACGGAGCGATCTTACCCGGGCCACGAACGTCTTCAGCGTTTGACGCTGAACGCGGCGTCGATCTCGGCGCGGAGGGCGAGCAGCGTGGACTCGGGGTAGAGGGGGAAGGGCCAGGTGCGGTCTTCGAGGACGGCGCGGGCGGCGAGGCGGTCTCGCTCCCGCTTCGCGTCGGTGTCGAGAGTTTCGAGCTCCGAACGGTGCGAACCCCTGACCCGGTCGAGCAGATCGTGCATCCGGCGGAAGAGGCGTGCCCGCTGGTCGCTCTGGCGCGGCGCGCTCTCGATCTGGGCGACGAGTTGCTGCTTCTCCGCGGCCGCGCCGGGCTCGTGCACAAGCTCCGGGTCGTGGCGCGACCGATGGGCCTTCCACGCGGCTTGGGCCGCGGCGGACTCCGACGGGGCCGTCGAGCCGCCCAGGGGCAGCAGCAAGGTGGCGCTGACGGTGGCGACGGGTGCCAGCGGCCCGAGTTCGGCGGTCCATTCGCGGGCACGGGGCCAGGCGTTGAGCCAATCCTCCGTCACGCGGTCGTATCCCTCATGTTCTTCGTCGCCTCCGCCGCCCGTCCCGTGGATGAAGAGGTCGCACGCGCCGAGACGGAGGAGGCCGGTCAGGAGGAGCGCGCGGGGGGCGAGTTCCTCGATCGGCACACCGTCGAGTTCGGACGCGAAGACGCGCTCGCGCTCGCCGCCGGGTTTGATCCGCCAGAGCGGCAGCTCAAACCGGCCCTTCTCCGGCGCCGCCGCGAGCGCACGGATGCCGGTCTTCGGGTGGGCCCCGACCGCGCCGTTGTACGCCGCGACACACGCCGCGCCGTCCTCCCGCATCGCCTCGATGATTCTCGCGAAGAGGGCGGTCCGGCACAGTTCGGTGGCGAAGATCGTCGGCGCCGCGGGGACGAGGCCTGTCATGATCTCGGCCGTCGCTCCGGCCACGCGTCGCGCGGGCCCGGGCTCGCGCGCGTGGATCGACCAGGCCCGGCTGATGCGGGCCAGTCCGTCGTCCACGAACGGCAGGCCGGTCGGGTCGGGGTTGGCGGAGCGAGCGAGGTCGAGTTCGGCCCTTTCGACGCGCTCGTCGGCGAGGCGCGGGTAGGCGATGGTCGTGGCGGCGGGCGGATCGTCCTGATCGACGACGACCCAGGCGGGCGAGGCGCCCAAGGCCCGGCCCGCCGCGTCCGCCGCGAGGTACTTGGCGAGGATTCCCGGGTGCCAGAACGCGGCCTGGTGACCGGTCATGATGATCGGCCGATCGGTCGGGAGATGGAGTTGCTCGCGCATCCGGGGGGCATCGCCCGGTGAGCGGAGCATCTCGCGCCACCGGTCCGCGCCGGGGCGGATGACGAGGCCGAGCGGTGGGGGATGGTCGGGCACGGTCAATCGCAGGCCGACAGGGCGGCCGTGTCCACCTGGGCGAGGGCCCGCAGCGGCAGGCGCGCGGCGCAGCGCGTCAGCTCGCGGTGCAGCACGCAGCGGTAGTGGGCCAGGCGGACCGCCGCGTCGTTGAGCGGACCGCCGAACGTCCGCTTCGGGTCGTTGTAGATGAGCTTGACGGGGATCTCGCGGATCCGCAGCCCCGCGGCGACGGCCTGGACCCAGAACTGCATGGGGAAGGCGTAGCCGTCGACGTCGAGCGTGAGCTCGCACAGCGGCGCGGTCCGGTAGGCCTTGAACCCGCAGAAGGAGTCGGTGAGCGAGAGCCCGAGGCGGCGGTTGACCTCGGCGGTGATCTCGCCGTTGATGGCCCGCCGGTCGGCGGGCGGCTGATCCACGACGCCGCTCGTCGCGAGGTAGCGCGATCCGCTGATGATGTCGGCGTCGCCCTTCTCCATTTCCTTGACGAACTGCGGGATCGCGGCGGGCTCGTGCTGCTCGTCGCAGTCCATCGTGATGACCCAGTCGAACCGGTCGCAGCGGGCCCAGCGGAAGGCGTCCTGCATCGACCGGCCGTACCCGCGGTTGCGCGAGTGGCGGATCACCTCAACGGGGAACCGGGCCAGCAGGGTGGGCGTGGCGTCGGTCGAGCCGTCGTCGATCACCAGCACCGCCGGGGGCCTGGGGGCGAAGGCCAGAACCTTCTCGAGCACGTCCTCGACGTACCGCTGCTCGTTGTACACGGGGATAGTTATGAGCGTCCGCATGGCGTCTCCCGCATGCTTCAGGCGACATCCCTGTCCCACCACGCCGCGGCCCTTCCGCCGGCGTCCACCGGCGAATCGTACCCCCCGACCGGGGCCGGAGCGATCAGGCCTTGGGCTGTTCGCCCGTAAAGGCGGCGAAGCCGAAGGGCCGCTTGATGCGGTCGGACTCGTCCCCGCCTTCCTGTTCGCGGGCGAGCTTCTCGAGCTCGTTCATCAGCTCCGGCGAGAGGACGTGCAGGGCGCGGATCTCGTGCAGGGGCAGCGTGAACACCTGGCCGTCGGGCGTCCGGATCTGGAAGACGGTGCATTCGACGGCGATGGAGAGGGCCTTCTGCGCCGCGTCGGTGTTGATGCCGCACGCGAAGAGGGGGAAGACGTCGGCGATGGGCACGCGGTCGCCCCCGTGCGTGAGCACCGCGACGCGTCCGTCGAACATGTCGCCCCCCTTGGCCGCCTTGGCGGCTTCGGGCGTGCGCGGCCGGGCCGAGCTGGCGACGGAGAGGGTCGTCAGCGCCTCGCGCAGGACGTTCTGCCAGAACAGATCTCGCGCCGCCGCGATGTGCTCGGCCGATGACGGTTCGATCGCCGAGTCGGGTGTCGGGAAAGTCGGGCCCTTCGGCGGATTGCTCATGGTTGTGGTCCGGGACAAGTCCTTCAGCGTCGCAGAGAATACTCGGTCGCCCTGGCCCGGAGTTCGGCGAGTTCCTCGCGGCAGTCGGCCAGGTTCGCGGCCCTTCCCGGGCCCTGCGGCCCGCGCAGCAGTTCAGGGTATGCGCCGAGCAGCCGGTCCGCGCCGGCGACCAGCGAGTCGGCGGTATCGAGGTCGCGCCGGGCTCTGTCGCCGGCCCGCCGGTAATCGGCGTCGGTCGGCCGCCGGCCGAGGTCCGTGGAGCGCAGCGTCAGATCGCGCTCGATGCGTCGCAGCGTGACGCGGGTCTGTTCCATGATCGCGGTCCACTCGCGCGGCTTGTCGGCCAGCGCGCTGACGAGCTGCGTCCGCGAGCGGGAGGCCCCGGTCCCGCCCCCGGCGCCGTGGACGACCCGCGCGACGCTGGACGCCTCGCCCGCGGCCTTGAGCCGCACGCACAACTCGCCGGGCATGTCGACGCGCATTCCGCCGGCGGGGTCGGCGACGATGAACGGGATCGCGTCGGCCGCCGTCGCCGGGGCGGAGGTCGTGATCCTGGTGCCGCCGGACTCCTCGCGTACGCCCCACGCCGCGTCGGTCGGCCGGGCCAGCAGCGTCCCGAGTTGCGGATCGCCGGCGCGCTCCTGGATGGCCAGCCATAGCGCGCCCGTCAGCTCCCGCTCGACGCGCTCCCAGTCGGTCGTCTCCGGCGCGAGATCGCGCCGATCGTCCGCGGCCGCGCCCACGACCCGGGTGCGTTCGGAGATCCAGCACGAGCCGGCGAGCATCCCGAGCATGAGCTGCCCCGTGCCGACGCGCCTGCCCGCCGGGTCGTGCAGGAACGCCGCGACCCGCGCCGTGCTCGATCGCACGCGCTTGCCCATCGCCCACACCACGTCCGTTCGCCACCGGTCGCCGTCCATCTCCACGACGATGAGGGCCGCGCCGTCGCGCTCCGCGGCGTCGAGGCTCGCCGCGAAATCGGCGGCCAGCCTGTCGCAGTCCAGGTCGCCGGTGATCTTGATGTGCACGACAGGCCCGGCGGGCCGGTCCGGTGGCGCACTCCCCAGGCAGGCCAGCGCGAGGATCGCCGCGATGATGGTGTTCATTCCGGGCCTCCCCTCAGGTGTGCAGCAGGTTGCGTCCGAACTCGCCCGGTTCGAACAGATGGATGCGCTCGGGGTCGGGCGCGAGGTGGATGCGGTCTCCCGCCCGCAGGCCGGCGCGCGCGGGCAGACGGGCGACAAGACGCGTCGCCGCGCCCGAGCCCGTGACGTCCATCACATCGCCGAGCGGCTCGACGATCTCGACGGTGAGTTCGATGCCGCTCGCCGCTTCCTGGAGCGCCTGGGGGCGCACGCCCAGGACAGCCTCCCGGCTGGTCGCGATCCGTTCGCCGACGGACCGGGGCAGCGGGATGCGGCCGCCCCCGCGGTCGCGGAACGAGGGCCATTCGCGTTCGATGGTCCCGTCGATGAAGTTCATCGCCGGGGTCCCGATGAAGCCCGCCACGAAGCGGTTGGCCGGCCGGCCGTAGACATCCAGGGGGGCGCCCGCCTGCTGGACGCGTCCGCGGCTCATGACGACGATCCGGTCGCCGAGGGTCATGGCCTCTTCCTGGTCGTGCGTGACGTAAAGAGTAGTTGTGCGGAGTCGCTGGTGGAGGGCCTTGAGTTCGGCCCGTGTCCCCACGCGCAGCTTGGCGTCGAGGTTCGAAAGCGGCTCGTCGAAGAGGAAGGCCTTGGGCTCGCGGACGATGGCCCGTCCGACGGCGACCCGCTGGCGCTGGCCGCCCGATAACTGCCGGGGCCGGCGGGAGAGC
>CAZMPE010000056.1:0-10599 GCA_964567955.1 uncultured Phycisphaeraceae bacterium
CGAGCACGTTCGGGACGCCGGCGCGCGCGACGCTCGAAGCCCACGTCGACGCGCCGTAGAGCCGGCGCACTACGGCGACGTGAATCTGCTCGAGGGGCGAGCGTCCCGCCGTGACACCCTGCTCGTGCGCGCGCGGAGCCGCGAGACCGACTGATCGGGTGCGTTCGTCGTCCGTAATGACTGTTATACGTAGTGCAGCCCGCCGCGCCCGCATCGAGAGTGATTGCATGCACACGCCCGCCAGCGCCGCCGCCCGTGATCTGCCGCCCGGAGACTGATCGCCTCTCGAACTCACGTCCATTGCGCAACGGACTCCCCGATACTCAAACCACGAAAGGAGACAACCATGTCAAGCCGGACAGTCTCGATTTCCGAACGCGTCCACGATCTCCAGGAGTACATCCGCCAGGGCCGGATCCTCGACGCCATGAACGAGTTCTATGACGCCAACGTCACCATGCAGGAGAACAGCAACCCGCCGACCATCGGACTCGAGGCCAACATCGAGCGCGAGAAGCAGTTCATCGCTGGAGTGAAGGAATGGCTCTCCTACGACGTCCGCTCGATCAGCGTCAGCGCCGACACGGCCGCCGTGGAATCCGGGATGGAGTTCATCTCTGTTGACGGCAAGAAGGTCGTTGTCAGCCAGGTCGCGATCCAGCACTGGCGCAACGGCAAGATCGTCAGCGAACGTTTCTACTACAACGCCGCTTGACCAGCGCTCCCCGCGCGGCTTGACCGCCGCGACGGGGGATTCCGGCAGGCCCATTCGCTCGACACCGCACCTTCGCGATCGATTCCCTCGTTGTCGGACGTGAAGGCGGCCATGGGATCGGACAGGGCGCATCCCCATGGCGTACGGCCCGTCATTGCGGTCGATTCCGGCCCGCCCGAAAGAGCGGAAATGGATTCCTGTATCATGGACATCCGCCGGGGGCACCGCCGATGGCGCGGCGTGGACTTCGTACCGCCCATCGGACTACCTCTCAAAGCCGGAGGTTTCAATGATCTGCCGGATTGCCGTTCTCATGTCACTTCTCACGGCGGGATGCGCCTCGACCGGGGCCACCAAATCGGGAGCCGACGATATGAAACAGGACCTTCAGCCGAGACTCGGGAACTTCTCCGTCAGCCTCGCAGTCAAGGACCTTTCCGTTTCGCGAGCGTTCTACGAGAAACTCGGATTCCGCTCGATCGGCGGCGACCCGGCGCAGAACTGGCTCATCCTCCAGAACGGCGGCGCCACCATCGGTCTCTTCCAGGGCATGTTCGACAAGAACATCCTCACCTTCAATCCCGGATGGGACTCGGCGGCGAAGGCGCTGTCCGACTTTGACGACGTGCGTGCCATCCAGGAAACGCTCAAGGGCCGCGGCCTCACGCTCATGACCGCGGCGGACGAGAAAAGCACCGGACCGGCGAGCCTCATGCTCCTCGATCCCGACGGCAACCCGATCCTTATCGATCAGCACGTGCCGAAGCCGGCGAAGTAACCGAAGCGTCGAATCCGGATCCTCGCGACCGCTCGGGAAAGCCGGCAAGGGCACGTACCGTCTCTCGCGCAAGTCGCGTCCGTCTTCTGAGCGTTAACGTGCCGAGTCTCATCAAACGCACTCGACCAAGGACGGCGCTCCTGAGGCGGGCCAGATCCGAATCGCCCGGATGTTGCAATCCTGTTGCGCGTCCGTGCACGGCCGCTTTGTACAGTAGTGGCAATCAAGGGTCCGCTGCCCCGGACCAGCCAAGGGAGCCGCCATGCGCTTTGTGTCGCACATTGTGATCGCCGGGGTCACGCTCGGCGTCGGCATCGTCCCGAGCGAGCCGGCCAACAACCCAACAATT
Source organism: uncultured Phycisphaeraceae bacterium (assembly GCA_964567955.1). GTDB lineage: Bacteria > Planctomycetota > Phycisphaerae > Phycisphaerales > UBA1924 > CAZMPE01. The sequence continues at coordinate 1,843 of CAZMPE010000056.1, forward strand.
CCGATTTCCGTATCGGCCGGCATCGACCCCGATGCCGCACGCGGAAGACTCGTGCCCCTGCTGATCACCATCGGCAACCAGACCGAAGGTGACGTTGGATACTCGAGTTACAGCCTGACGCCGAACGACTGGAACGACGAGACGATCAACCTCTCGCTGCTCGATGTCTACCGCGACGGCATCCAACGTGAACTAGCTCTCCAACGCCCGGCCGTCGCCGCGCCTTTCGAGATCTCCGGCATACGCGTCCGCAAGATTGCGCCCGGCTCGACACTGTCGGTGCGCACCGAAGCGACGAAATGGACGATCGACGGCGGATGGACGCCGGGACGCTACGAGGCCAAAGTCCGGATCGAGCGGCTCATCGTCGATGACGGACGGTTCCTCGTGTCCGTCCTCAGCGAGCCAATTCACTTTGAGATACCCGCGCCGAAAGGCGCCCCGCGTGCTCCTCTTCCGGTGGAAGGGCTCGAGCCGGTCTTGCCCTCCTTGCTCGAGTCACTGCGCGAGTCTCTGCGCTCGGGCACGCCGAGCGAGAAGGAGCGAGCCCTCGACCTCATCCGCGACTTGCAGGCTATCCGCCTCGTCCCTGAAGTCATCGCCCTCATCGACGACCCGACGCCCCTTCCACGCCGCGGCGACACCGGGTGGGGCTTCATCGGTCACCAGGCGGCTTCGATCATGAGGGAGGTGGCGATCGCGACCGACCGCGCAGGCATGGACAAGCGGGAAAACAGCTCGTACTCCTTCCACGACGACCACTACAAGGGCGGCGAGGCCCTCAAGGCCTCCGGTCGGTTGGCGGAGGTCCAACAGAACTGGAAACGATGGTGGGAACTCATCCGGTCCGCCGAATAGGCGAGTTCACCTTTTCGCGAACTCACGTGCATCGTGGCGGTGCCGGGCATCGACGGAACAGCGGCCGGCCGGTTGCCGAAGGCGCCGCCTACGCTCGCGCCGTTCGCGACCATCGCTCGAGTGTGTCCCGCATGGCCGCTTCATCGGGCACAGCGGTTTGCTCATCCGGCCCGAAGTGGGCTCGCTCGATCGCCGCGATCTCCTCGCGCAGGGATCGGAGTTCGCCGTCGCCCAGCCCCGCGGCGATCCTCTCCAATGACGCCACGACGCTCAGCGGCGTGATCCGCGCGGGCATCGATGGGCCATCCGAGGCTTTTTCCGTTGACTTCCGGCGACGCACCAGCCACCAGGCCGCGCCGCCCGCGATCACCAGCAGGGCGAGCACGCCCGCGATCTTCGAGGACATCGACCAGCGCGGGACCACCGCGATCGTCGCCGAGTTCACCGGGACAATGTCCATGTCCGCGTATTGACGCGACTCCAGTTCGCCGACCACGCCTTCCGCCAGCTTCGGAAGGGTGAACGCCCGTCCTGCACCGGCGCCGGCGATCGGCGTGAACGTCACAAGCCAGGAGCGCTCGGTTCCGAGGCGGAAGATGCCCGATTCGTCCGCCTTGACGTAGGACTTGTTCTCGTCCGCGAGGTCGGGCCGGAAGAAGCGGCTCTTGCCGTCGTCCGTCTGCAGGACCGTGTAGGGCCGGGCCTCGATCGCGTCCTTGGCGATCTGATACCCTGGCAACGCACCCGCCAACTCGCCGAGCAGTTCGTCCACCTCCGGGATCACGCCATCGCCGGAAGCATGCACCTCGAGCGTGACGGCGCGGTTCTTGGTCCCGGTGATGAGCCTGCGTGCATCAACCGTCTGGCTGACCTTCAAGGATTTGACAGGGCGCGCCGGCGCGGGCCCCGCGGCGTCGATGAGCGGCGCGTTGCTGAGGATCGGCAGGGTCACCGCGCCGAGTTGATCCTCGAAGTGCATGTCAAAGGAGACCTGGGGGATGCGATCCACGCTCGGGTCTTTCGCCTTGACGAGCATGTAGGCCAGCGGCTTCTCCTGCCAGCCGGTCTGCCCTTCCTCGCTCACCTCGCGCGACGGCGTCAACGGTTCGAAGAATCCCATCGATTCGATTGTGAAGTTGTCGTTCAGGGCCGTCTCGATGCCGCGCCTGACCTGGGCCTGGTAGTTCACGCTCCGGTACTGATTCCCGATGCGCACATAAGCGTCCTGGTACAGGTACTTGTCGAATCCGCCGGTCTCGCGGTCCACCGAGTTGGTGTAGCGCAACGTCAAGGTGAGTCCGAACAGCCGCCCGCTCCCGACCGCGTCTGGTCCGTCGATGGTCAACCGGAGGCGGATCTCGTTCTTGACCAGGTCTTCGTACAGTTCGTTGAGACGCCGCAACGGAGCCCCGGCGGGGTGATCGCCGACGATCCGGACCGCGGCACGGACGATCGTCGGCTTCCGCTCCGGCGGGACCGCCGGAAGGGAATCCACGAGGTCCCGGGCGAAGGCGCCGATATGCCGGTCCGTCGCGTCCCCCGGCAGCGCGCGGAACGCCGCGGCGATGCGCTCAAACTGGTCCTCGTTGGTCTTCTCCTCGGCCTCCGCGGTGTCGCCGCCGGTGACGGGCTGCCCCGCGTCGAGCACTGCGCTGAACCACTGGAGGTAGACGCCCGCCGTGTCGTGTTCCTCGCCCCGAGCGACGAGCGCCGCGTACTGCTGCGATGCCTGCTCAAACGCCTGTCGGCGGTATTCGTTGTAGGTCGCGAAGTCATCCTTCTTCTGCGTCTGCATGAACTGGACACGGTCGTAACTCAGCGCAGCCTTGAGCACGACGTGCCGCCACGAATCGGGCTCAAGCGCCGCGGCACGCGACGCCAGTTCCAGCGCCAGTTCGTATCCCTCCTCGACGAGGACCGTGATCTCCGCCGCGGACCGCATCATCCCGTAGTTCCGCTGCGCCTGGCGATTCCTCCAATCGCCGCCCAGTCCGAGACGCATGGATTCAGCCAGTGCCGCGCACGTCGCGGCGGTCATCTGATCGATGCCGCCGAAGACGCTCGTGATCTCCGCGCGGTTGTACACCTCAGTCCTGGCGTGGCAGGCCTTGAAGACCATCGTGACATTGGGCAGCTCGCGCGCGTGCACGCCGATGCTCTCGAGAATCGTCAGCAGCCGAGCCAGCAGCGCGAGGTTGCGCTGCTGCCGCCCGCGCGTGAGCGGGGCCGACGGGAGCCGCTGAGCGCCGTAGTAGAAGATGTAGGGGTTGTTCATCCACTCTTCGCCGGGACGGGCCTTGGGGTTCAGTCGTCCCTCCCAGAGGCGGAGGAACTCGTCGGCGAGATCGACTCCCTGGTCCGGGAAGCGGCGAACCGCAAGAGCCAGTGCATCGAGTGCCACATCCGTTTCGTCCGAAATGGTGGCGATGGCCACTCGCGCCCGGTGGCCGCGGATCGCCACGCTGGGCTCGATCGCCGCGAGCCAACGCTCGTCCGGCGAAGCGCGGAAGAGCAGCTCGGCCTCCGGCGCAACGCCGCGCACCGCGCCCTTTTCAGAAACGACCGCCTCGACTTCGTCGGCGAGGGCGGTCGTCAGCATCCGCAGCGGAACCCGCAGCGTGTCCATGTTCAACGATGTCTGGGCGAGCAGTGTGTCGACGGCCGCCTTCATCGTGGCCAGCCCCTGCGCCCGTATCGCCGCGTCCACCTTCCGGTCCCGGACGGTCATGGCCTGCAGCGCGACCACCTCCAGCGCCGCGGGGCCGAGCGCGTCATTGGCGAACACCCGCCCCAGCCATTCGGTGCCCTGCGCCGGCGGGACGCTCGGCAGCAGTTCGATCGCCCGCTTCATTGCATCCTTGCGGAGGGGCACGTCCGCGCCGTCCAGAAGGGCCACCTCGCCCAGCAGCGACCAGCCGCGCCGAAGGTGGTCCTCGCCCTCCGGCCCGGCCCGCCCGCTGGTGCCGAGATCCTCGTGGTACCGCGCGTGTCCGTAGATCACCCGGGCGTCCTTCTTGGCGCGGGCCTCCTCGAGAGCCGGAAGAAACTCATACGCCTCAAGGGCCAGACCCGCGCCCACCAGCAGGCGCACCGTTCGCTCCCTGGCCCCGTCGTTCGACGATCCGAACTTCGTCGTTCCCGCCCGGACGCGTGCCATCAGGGGCGCGGTCCCGTATCGCCCCGACGCGGACTTCAGGAGCTGCGCCAGCACATCGACCTGCCATTCGACCAGGTCGCCCGGACAGGCGTCGCCAAGGATCAGCACTTCTTCCGGGAGCAGTCCCTGGGCCGCCTGGTTGGTGGACCGCAGCACGTGCGAATAGACGGCGGTCGCCTCAGCCGGCTTGAGCGTCGCCAGAGTGCGTCCGAGTGCATCCCACTCGCCCGCGAGCACATTCGTGTGCATCCAGGCCGCCAGGGCCGAGGCGTCCTTGCCGTCGGGCATCTCGCGTCCACCGAATCCCAGTTGCGACCGGGCCGCGAGCACCGCCTCGGGCTTGCGCGCAAAGTCCAGAGCCTGCACCGCCTGCTCAATCGTCTGGGGCGGCGCCGCGGGCTCGGCCTGCTTCAGCCCGAGCAGCACCAGCAGATCCACGCCCATGTCCTGGTACGCGCCGACCATCTGCGCCCGCTCCGGTTCGGTCATGGCGTCGTACACGCCGCGCAGTCGTTCAATCTCCTGCGCCGAAAAGCTCGGTGCCTTGGGTCCGGACGCGGGCTGCACGGGCGCGGCAGTTTCGGCCGTCGGCGTGCCGGGTTGACCGGCCGCAGTGATGCCGGGGGCGACCGGCGCCGGAGACAGGGGTCGCGAAATGGTCGTCGTGACCTGCCCTGTGGCGACAGCGGCACAGGCCGCCAGCACCACCCATGCCAGCAAGGCGCGAGAGCCGCGGCGGGGTCGAAGCGTGCCCGATCGATCCGCTTTCACGTGTACATTCTCCATGGAGCGCCCTTGATTGGTCAGGCCCCGGATTCCGCGTGTGCCGGCGCAGGTCTTATCGTGAAGTACGGAGGGCAGACCGCCGTTCGCCCGTTCGGGCCACCGTGGCGGGGTCGCCGGCGGCGAACACCTACCAGCCGGTGTTGACATCCTCCGCCCCGCCGGCGCCTCGGCCGTCCGGCTGGTTCGGCGGACGCTTGGACTTCTTGCCGACGCCCGGGCGATTGCCGAGGCAGCGCGATGGCGAGTCCTTGGGCAGCGGCTTGCCCTCCAGCGCGAAGCGGCCCTCCTGCTCGAGGTTCAGCACCAGTTCGACGTTCCGCTCCTGGTTGCGCGCATCATCAACGGATCCCAGGCCTGACCGGGGGTGTTCGGCGAGGTACCGGAAGTGCTGCCGGGCCTTCCCCGATTCGATCAGCCACTCCGATTCCGGCTCGCCCGCAAGCCGCATGAGGCGGGCGCCGTAGTAGTGCGCCGCGGCGAGTTGCTCGCGAGTCGCCCGGATCAGGGCGTCCTCGGTCCCTTCCGCCGCGTCGCTCAGGATCGCTTCGAGCTCGTCGATGCCCGTCCAGATATCCCCGGCGCGGATCAGCGCCCGCGCCCGAGACCAACGGATGGTCCGGATCGTCTCGTCGGGGGATCCCCGCGCGCCCTCTTCGATGCGGGCGTACGTATCCGCCACCAGCTTCCAAGCGGCGCTCGATGACTCGAATGCCCGCGTTTCGGCCTCGTTGGCCCTCTGAACGGCGAGTTGGGTCTCGGGCGTCTCATCAATCAGCGCCGCCCGCCGCGCCTCGAGCCACGCCAGGTGCTTCGCGTGCGCTTCGGCCTGAAGGGCTTCGGCGTTCTCTTCAAGACCGACGACGGCTTCCCAGTGATCGGCCGCCTGGTCGTTCCGATACACGCTCTGGCCCGGGCCGTAGTGGAAGGCCATGGCCGCCACCGGAACAAGCGCCCATGCGACCCAACCGATCCTTGCCGTGCTCATGCGCTGCCCTCCAGAGGGTCTGATTCTTATGGTACCAGAGAAATCGGTCAGGATGCAGCGTGGGCCGCAGACTCATGATCGATCCTCAACTTCGACGCCCTGCGGGCGACCTCGCGCCGAGCCCTCCCATAAGCACGTGGCCGACCGAACAAAACCAGTCCGGGGCCGAGCAGCCCAAGCAACGAACCTCCCACTCCGATGGCGATCAACGCGGCTTCGCGGATCCCGGCCACCATCCCCGATCGTGGCGTTGTCACCGACAGCCCGTCGAGCACGTGGCTGGGCAGATGCTTCTCGTTGCCGTTGTGATATTGGCCGCCGATTCGCGCGGCCAGATGGCGGAGCGAATCCGCGTCCTGGCGTGAGGCGTGCCCATTGATCATCGTCGAGCGGAAGGGGTCGCCCACGCCGATCACAATGGAGTCGGCGATTGAGTCCGGCACGCTCACGGGCGCATTCCCGGCCGATGTGTCGCCGTCGCTGATCACGACCAGCATCGCGCTCCCGGCGGGCCAGACCTTGGCGTAGGCCAGCGCTTTCGTCACGCCCTTGTTGACGTCCGTTGCGCCGGGCTCAAAGGCGACATACATCGGCAGGCCGTCCAGCGCATTCCGGATGACCTCCTTGTCGAAGGTCTCCTGCACCACCGGCAACGCGTCGGTGTAGAACGCGAACAGTGTGACTCGCGTTGTCTCGGAATCGAGCCGGTCGAGTATGCCCTGGGCGACCCTTCCCGCCCATGTTCCACGTGAAACACGCTCGGGGCCGGGCCCGGCGTCCTTGAGCATCATGCTGGGCGAGACGTCCAGCGCGATCAGCAGGTGACGCGACGCCTGCCGGCGCGGGGCGTCATAACGCTGGACCGGGTCGTACGTTGCGAGCGTGGCCGCGCCCCACGCCGCGCTGGTGAACGCGACCACGCGCACGATCGGAGCGCTCCGCGCCCAGAGCGCCGGTCGGCCGGTCGGCCCGAACGCCAGGCGCCCGATCGCCTCGACACGACGCGCGTGAAGTCGCTCGGCGACCGTGCCGATGACGAGCGCGCCCAGGGCGATGAGCGCGCCCATTACCATGGCGTGTGCCTCACGCCGAGCAGCCCGATCGCGTGCAACCCCAGCAACGCGACCGCCGCCCAGGCAAACGGCGCGTAATGGTCCATCGGCACCGTCCCCCCGGGCGCGAACTGCGCGGGCTTCATCCGGTCGATGTGCTCGAAGACGCGGCGCAGGCTGGCCGCGTCCCGCGCCGCGAACGCCTGTCCGCCGGCCCGAGTGGCCAGATCTACGACTTCCGGCGGCATCGCGTCCTGTCCCACGTGTATGTGAAACAGAGTGATCCGCGCGTCGACGAGCTCCTGCGCGTAATCGGCTTCCTCGAACCCGTCACCGAGGTCCGAACTGGCTCCATCGGATACGAGAATGACGAGCCGATCGCCGCGCTGCGCCTCCTGCGTCATCACGTCGCGGCAGAAGAGCAGCGCGGCCCCGATCCGCGTCCCCGCCATGTGCAGCGGCTGATTCTCCGGATTGGCAAACGGGAGCGCGTTGCGGATGGCATTCAGATCCTTGGTCAGCGGCGTCCACCGGATCTGGTGCGATCCAAAGAGCGTGAGCCCGAACGCGTCGCCCTCTCGCACGGCGATGAAATCCTCGATAGCCGAGCGGGCCATCCTGTAGCGATCCTCCCACGACATGCTTCCTGAGACGTCGAGGCAGAACTGGATATTGGTCAGCAGCCGTGTCTGCTTCGGCTGCTTGAGCATCTGCGGCCCGGCCAGCATGAGCAGGGCCGCCGCCAGCACGAGAGCCGGGATCCGATCAAAGACGCCGAGGAGGACGCCGATCCACCGACGCCGCCGGTGCTCGTGATGGTCGAAGGGAAGCACCAGCCCGAAAGCACGCCGCGGCGGCGTGATCAGGAGGATCACCGGCACCGCGAGGAGCAACAGCACCCAGGGGTGCGCGAAGGTCATGGAGAGGGCTCCACGGGACCGTGGATGGCCGGCGCATTCCGGTAGGGCTCGAGGAGGGCCGAGACCTCGCCCTCGACAGCGTCGGAGGACCCGCGCGGCGCGTGCAACCACCGCTCGATCGTTTGCAGCAGCACGCCCGCTTCCGCGTGCGTCCGGAGCATGGAGATGACCTCCGGCTGCGGCCCGCCGAGCGCCAGGCGCGTCCGCCAATACAGGTACAGCAGCAGTTCCAGCCGGCCGCGGTCGGCGACGGAGAGCGTTCCCCTTTTCGCCGCGTCCACCAGCGGGCGGAGTTGATCGGCCAATGTTGGAGGCGTGACGACCGGCGGCGGCGGTGGGGCGGGGCGACGCCGTACGACGCGGACGATGATGTAGACGACGGGCACGGCGGCCCACGCGACCGCAATCCCGATCATGAGCGATCGATACCGGGTGGCCTCGATCGCCGGCGCTTCGAGCGATGAGAACAGGTCGGTGCCCGGATCGGCCTCCAGCTGCGAGAGAATGCGTACAGGGAGCGCCGGCAGGTTGAGCGCCGATCCGTCCTGTCGCTCAAGGCAATCGCGCAGATCGAAATCGCCCGCGATCATGCCGATGTACGCCACGCGGTAGCGGGTTCGTTCGTCACCGGGACCGGACCCCCCGGGCCATGGCTCGGCGCCGACGACACGCGCGACAAGGGGCCATTCCCGCGTCTGGCCGGAGTGGGCGCGCAACCGCGGACCCGACGCGGTGAACTCCGCGAATCCGGTGATCCCGCGCACGCTCGACGAGACCGGCTCCGCGGCGGATTCCCCGGCGGTGCGCCCCGCCCCCGCCGCGCCGTCCTGCGCCGGCGCCGCCGCGAACATCATGATCGCGCCGATGATCCCGATCATGCACGCCCCCCGCCCCGGCCGCCGACGCCCGCGGCGCGGGCGCTCAGGAACCGGCGCAGCGGCCCGACGAACGACTCGTCGGTCCGCAACCGGACGCAGCTGATCCCGCCCCGGACCAACT
>CAZMPE010000057.1:0-10503 GCA_964567955.1 uncultured Phycisphaeraceae bacterium
ACATCCGATCGCGAACTTCGTCTGGAAGCACCCGAAGTCGGCGAGATTGAGGATGCCGTCGGCGTTGCAGTCCGCTGCCATGTTGCCCAGCGCGAACGTGTTCTGGAAGCACCCGAAGTCGGCTAGGTTGAGGACCCCGTCATCGTTGCAATCTGGGTAGCAGGGCGGGCATCCCCAGCGAGCAAGGTACGCGGAGACGTTGCCCCCGGCATACTCGAAATAGCCCCCGGACACGAGAGTGCCGTCGGGAAGGACGGTCATCGCCCGGACGCCCTGATCCGTGCCCGAGCCCAGCGCGGACCAGGCCGCGCCGTTCCAACTCGCAATTCTGTTCGCCGTTGCTCCGCCGGCAATCGTGAACCAACCCCCCGCAACCACGTCGCCGTTCGGGAGAGCTGCCAATGCGAAGACGCTTTGGTTCATGCCGGCGCCCAGCGTGAACCAGGCCGAACCGTTCCAGCGTGCGATATTGCTTGCCGGCAGGCCCCCGGCGGTCGTGAAACCACCCCCCGCTATCAGATCGCCGTTGTCCAGGATCGCCAAGGCGCTGACAGCGCCGCTCGTGCCCGTGCCCAGCGCGGACCACGCCACGCCGTCCCAACGCGCGATGTTGTTCGCCGGCAGGCCCCCGGCCGTCGTGAAACCACCCGCCGCTACCAGATCGCCGTTCGGAAGCACCATGAGCGAAGCCACCGTGCCATTCAGCCCAGAGCCCAACGGCAACCAGGCCGAACCGTTCCACCGAGCGATATGATTGACTGGTACAACTCCGGCATTCCAGAAGCTGCCGCCCGCTACAACGTCGCCGTCGGGAAGCACCGTGACGGCCAGGACAGTGCCGTCGACGCCCGGCCCCAAAGGTGACCATTCCGAGCCGTTCCAACGGGCGATGCGCATTGCCACAACGGCCCCGGCGCTTGTGAAGTTGCCCCCGGCCACCACATCGCCGTTCGGCAAGGATGCCAGCGCTCGAACTTCGTTGTTCATTCCACTGCCCAAGGGGAACCACGTCGCGCCACTTCGGCGGGCGATGCGGTTCGCCGGCACGGCCCCTGCGGTTGTAAACGAACCCCCCGCGATCATGTCGCCGTTTGGTAGCACTCCCAAAGCCGTGACCCCGCTGTTCATGCCCGGGCTCAATGCGGACCACGACGAGCCGTTCCACCGGGCGATGCGGTTCACCGGCACGCCTCCCGCTTGGCTGAGCTGGCCTGCGGCGATCAGGTCGCCGGCGGGCAGGACGGCCAGCGCATGGATCGTGCCGTTCATGCCGGAGCCGAGTGGTGACCATACAGTGCCGGTCCAGAGAGATACGGATTGGCCTGCCGCGACGATCTGGCCATTTGGCATCAAAGTCAACGCCTTCGCCCCACCGCTGATCCCGAACCCAATCGGGGACCAGACTGTGCCATTCCAGCTTGCGACACCGATGGCGGGTACGCCGCCGGCTGTTGTGAAGCCTCCTCCGGCGACGACGATGCCATTCGGCAGAGCGACGACGGAATGAACAGGCCAGTTCATTCCCGATCCCATCGCAAACCAGGCCGATCCATTCCATCTGGCGATCCGGTTTGCCGTCGGCCCCCCAGCCGCGGTGAAGGACCCGCCAGCTACGAGGTCGCCGTTTGGCATGACTGCAAGAGCGCGAACCTGGCTGTCCGTGCCCCAACCCAGCGCGGACCACGTCGCGCCGTTCCATCGCGCGATGTAGTACAACTTCGCGCCCCCTGCCACAGTGAAGTCGCCGCCCGCAACCAGTTCCCCATTCTGCAAGACTGTCAGCGCGTAGACAGACGAGTTCATGCCTCCGCCAACTGCTGCCCACGCCGTGCCATTCCAACTGGCAATGAACGGCGCCTTGACGCCACCCGCGATGTTGAAATCCCCCCCCGCGATCAACTCACCGCCGGGCAAGACCGTCAGGGCACGCACAGCGCCATCCATGCCCGAGCCGATAGGAGACCAGGTCGTCCCGTCCCACAACGCAATGCGGCTCGCGGCTACGTTACCGGCAATCGTGAACTCACCCCCGACTACCAGTCTCGGAGCCTGCGGCCCGGGGCCGTCCGGGTCCCACAATGTCGTGGCGTGCACGTTCCCATTCAGACCGGGCATTCCCTCGCCCGGCAGCCACTGGGGGTCGCATTGGGCGCTGGCTCCGGACCAAGGCAACAGCGTCGCCAATGCCAGGCACATGAACCGCAATGCGCCCCCTATCGCGTGAGGCAACGCACCTGAACGTGCCGATCCCGATGGTCTGACCTTGACGCGCGTCCTCAGACCGAGCGCGCCCACGTCCGCGTGGCCCCCGCAAGGGTTGGTGAGACAGTGCATAGCGTCCCCGTTTCTTCCCGCGTGTTTCCTGCCCTGCCGTCGGGCCGGGCGCTCCGGCTGAAGGCACCTGGCCGGCGTGCCTCCCGTCGCTACCCCCAGGCCGCGAATGCGGCCGCTGGAGCGCAATCTAGCTCAAGCGGCTCGTCAGTGCAAGAGCCGTCGCGAATCCGTGCCGCTCCGTCGAGCTTGTCCGCAACCGCGGGCTTGCCTTACTGGCATCCGATCGCAAAGTTCGTCTGGAAGCACCCGAAGTCGGCGAGGTTCAACTGGCCATCGCCGTTGCAGTCCGCGTACGGGTTCCCGGTAGCAAAGTTGGTCTGGAAGCACCCGAAATCGGCGAGGTTCAACAGCCCGTCCCCGTTGCAGTCCGCGTAGCACGGGTTGTCCGGCATCGGCGGGTCCTCGAAACCGGGGTTCGGCGTCGGCGGCGGCGGCTGCGGCGTCGGCACCTTTACGTCGATCTGCCCGACGGGACCCGTCGGGTTGATCTGCACCTCGGCCTTGAGCACGTTCACAGCGCCGTGGTTCACCACCGCCACGGTCAGGATGTACGAGCCCGGCGATGTGTACACGTGCTCGAACAGCAGGCTCTGGGCCTCCTCGTCCGACCCGTCACCCCAGTTCACCGCGATCAGCGCCTGGCTCGGATGCGTGTTGAAGAGGTTGACGCGGAATGGAACGCCGATCTGCCCCGGCACCGGGAACGGCGCCGACTGAGCGTTCAACGGGAGCGTCGTCGCCGCGGCGACGGCGCCCGGATTGTCCCGGCAGGCCGCGGCCATGCCGCGGGCGCCGAAATCGCGGGGCTCCACGAGCGCGATGGGCTCGCCCGAGGGCGAGATACTGGGTGTCGCGTTGTACGTGATCGTCCCGCCGTTGAGCACGCCGCCGTTGCCGACGGCCTTGATCGTGTCCCCCATCGTTTCCGGATCGCTGACGCCGAACCAGGCCGAGGCCGGCGGCGTCTTGCCCGCGGCCGTCACCACCGCGCTCGCCCAGTCGACGCAGTTGGCCGTCGCCAGGTTGTACGGCGTCGGCGCCGCGATCTTCGTGTTGATCTTGGTCCCCGCCGCGATGTACTGGGCGTTGGTCACCGTCCAGCAGATCTTCTGCGTCCACTTCCGCTTCTTGTCCCACTTGATCACGCCGGGGCCGCCGAAGATGTCGGCGCCGGCCGGGTACTTGCCGTAGACGAGGTCCGTCCGGCCCGCCTGCGGGCCTGAGCGCGGCAGCATCTGCACGAAGGCGTGCCCCGTCAGCCCGCTCTTGTCCACGTAGAGACAGACCTGGTGCTGCCCCAATGCGACCGATGTGCCGGCCGAAGCCAGCAGAGCCCCGAGCACCCACGATGAGCGCAAACCGTACGACTTCGCATCGAGATTCATGATTTCACCCTCCGTTTGCTGAGGTCCTCGGAGGTCGCCCGCACGTACGGCGGCCGCACCAGCGCCCCGCTCGGCCGGGCCGCGGCCGGGCGAACAGCGCCTGCATCCATACTCTCGAACATACAGATCGAGCGGCGCGGATCAAGGGTCTTTCCGCCCCATGGATCACCCGCTCAGACTTGCTCCCAGGGGAATCCCTCGGGGATCATCTCGGGACGGCCGTTGAGCCACCCCACGAGCCATTCAAATGCGTCCACGAGCCGGGGACCGGGACGGCTGAACATCTGGTTCCCGTCCACCAGGGCCACCCGCCCGGCTCTGACCGCGGGAAGCGCCGGCCACCAATCCCGACGCGCCAGCTCCGCCGCCATCCCGCGGCCGTCATTCAACCCAACGCCGCACGGGCAGATGATGATCGCTTCCGGCCGGCTATCGCACAGCACGTCCTCAGGCACCTGCAACGACTTGCCCGCCTTGCGGCTCGCCTGCTGCGGACCCGCCGCGGCACCCGAACCCGCCGCCGCCACCGTCGGGTTGAGCGGATGGCGCGCCCCCGCCCGTTCGATGAGCTGCGGCGTCCAGTGCCCGCCGATAAAGATCGGATCGGTCCACTCGATGAATGCGACGGTCGGCCCGTCCGCGAAGGGATTGACGCGGTCGGCCGCCCGGAACATCCGCTCCCTGAGCCCAACCACGACCGCCGCGGCCTGCTGTTCCAGGCCGGTCGCCGCGCCCACCGAGAGGATGTCGTCGAGGACGGCCTCGAACGAGTCCGGGTTGAGGGACAGGACTCGGGGTGGCGGGTCCATCTGGGCTGCCAGGCGCTCGACGGTCTCCAGATCGACGGAGCAGACGTGGCACAGGTTCTGAGTCAGGATCAGGTCCGGCTTCAGGTCCGCGAGGGTCCTGGTATCGAGCGAATAGAGGGCGCTGCCGGCAGCCAGTTGTTCCCGGACGCGCGCATCGATGACCGCCGGGTCGCGGCCGGCCTCTGCCACTTGACGCGTCAGGACGGGGACGCGATTCAGATCGCCGGGGAAGTCGCACTCATGGCTTCGGCCGACCAGGAGGCGCCCCCCACCGATCGAGCAGAGAATCTCTGTAGCGGAAGGGAGCAGACTGACGACGCGCATAGGCTGATGGACCCCGAAAACGACCGATCATCGGGCACGGAAGCGCGAATCACTCGGAGCGGGCCGATCGCACAGGGCCCCGACGGAACGGGTATAACCATATGGACCTGGAGAACCGCGACGTGACCTATTCCAACTGCGGATGCCGGATCAGGGCTCGCCGTCTCGGCCCCGTTTTCGCTGCCTTGGCGCTGTCGGCGGGGTCCATCGCGACGGCCCAGGATGCCACCGGCGGCGTTTCGTCCACGCAGATCCCGGTCCCGGGCGCCGCGCCGGTCACCACGGTGATCCCGAACGCGGGTCAGCCGCCCGCGGGCGGCGAGGCCCCGCCGCCGCGGCCGGGCGACGACCTGATCCAGTTCTCCGACTTCTCCGAGCCGGTGGACATCAAGGAGCTGGTCGGCTTCTTCGCCGGGTCGATGGAGATCAACATCGTCGGCAGCGATGCGCTCTCCGGCACGGTCGTCTTCAACGCCCCGATCGAGGTGCCGCGCTCCCAGTTGATGCGTCTGCTCGACTCGCTCCTCGAGCAGCACGGCTTCACGATCACGGGCGACCCGACCGGTTTCTACAGGATTCAGAAACTCGACCAGCTCGATCTCGCGCCGGGGGGCGAGCACTCCCCCACCCGGATCATCCCCACGCCGGGGATCAAGCCCAGTTCTCTGTCCGACCTGATCCAGAAGCAGATGACGGCGCCGGACCGCCCGATGAGCAAGGTCGCCTTCGTGGACGACCTGGGCATCATCGTCATCACCGATTCGCCGCGGCGGATCGCCGCGCTCGAGTTGCTCATCCGGCAGATCCTCGACCGGCGGACCGAGCAGCAGTTCATGCGGTTTGAGCTGCAGTTCATCGCGGCCACCGTCGCGCGCCAGCGCGTCATTTCGCTCCTCGGTGCGCCGACGCAGTCCGGGTTTCCCGGAATGGTCCCCGGGCAGGAGGGGCTGTTGATGGGGGGTTCGGTCATTTCAAACCTGGCCAACCTTCCTGATCGTCTGTCGGTGGACGCGCAGGGCAACGCCCTCATCTTCCGCGGCAATGCCGACGAAGCGCGCGAGGTCGACAAGGTGCTCGCCGTCCTCGATGTCCCCAACAACCTCGACACGCGTGCCTATTTCTGTGGGTCGGCGGGGACCGCGATCGCGCAGATCGCCAAGGGTCGCGGCCTCGGAGAGGTGCAGGAGGTTCAAACGGCGGCCGCCGAGGCTTCGGGAGCCAACGTCTTCCCGGGCATCCGTCCCGGCGAGAACCTCGGCTTTCCCGGTCTGCCGCAGCAGTCCCAGGCCCCCGCCGGCGGGCCGACACTGATCGTGGACATGGACCGTGGGATCATCCTCTACCTCGGCACGCCCGCGCAACACGAGCAGTTCGCCGCCATCATCAAGGAGTTTGATACCGAGCAGGATCAGATCGTCATCGAGACGTACAAGCTGCTGCACCAGGACGCCCAGGAGATGGCCGACCTCATCCTCGGCCTCCTCAACAACCAGGGCGTCGCCACCGGCAATGCACCGGGCAGCCTGCTCCCCCAGCAGGGCCGAGGGCGAACGAGCGGAGGACGGGCCTCGGGCTCGCAGCGCAACACCGCCGGCTCTCTGTTCGACCAGCCCCGGGCGCCCGCCGCAGCGACGCCCCGCACGTCAAATCCGACGGGGACGTCCGGCGGATCGGGAGCCGGCTTCTCGCAGAGCGACGATGTCTTTGTTCTCGCCGATGTCGCCAACAACCAGGTTGTCGTGAAGGCGCCGGGCAAGCTGCAGGCACAGTTCCGTGATCTCATCGAGCGCCTCGACCTCCGCCGCCCCCAGGTCTACATCGAGGCCAAGATCGTCTCCGTCACCGCGAGCGAGGAGTTCCGGCTCGCCTTCGAGTATCAGCTCATCAACGCCGGCGGCAAGGGCGGCGCGCTCAACTTCAACAACGGCCTGAGTTCCTTCGGAACGACCGGCACGTTCACCGATCCGAAGTCGGTCAACACCGGCCTCGGCGGGTTGACGGCGGCGCTGATCCAGAGCGACCAGGTCCCCGTCATCATCAACGCCCTGCAGCGCAACGTCGACGCCCGGATCCTCTCTTCGCCGCAGCTGCTGGTCGACGACAACGAGTTCGCAACCCTCATCTCCGTCGAGCAGCAGCCCACGACCAGCACGACGCAGACGCAGGGCAACCCGAGCCAGACCGCCTTCAGCGGTTACGAAGAGGCCGGAACCACGCTGGAGGTCACGCCCCACATCAGCCG
This sequence comes from uncultured Phycisphaeraceae bacterium, assembly GCA_964567955.1. GTDB lineage: Bacteria > Planctomycetota > Phycisphaerae > Phycisphaerales > UBA1924 > CAZMPE01. The sequence goes on from CAZMPE010000057.1 coordinate 7,095, forward strand.
CGGCGGGTACGTCCGGCTGGAATACGCGATCATCCAATCGGCGTTCACGGCGCCCGGCGCCGGCGGGTTGCCCGGGCCGCGCCTCCAGAACGAGGTCAACTCGTCTTCGGTGACCGTCCCGAGCGACACGACCGTCGTGGTCGGCGGCCTCACGGTCAGTTCGATCGGCGACACGATCGTCAAGGTGCCGCTGATCGGCGATCTGCCCCTCGTCGGCCACCTCTTCCGCGACACCAACAAGAACGACCGCAAGACGACGCTCTATGTCTTTCTTACGCCTCGGATCCTGCAGAATCCGACGATCCGGGACCTCACGCTTTTGACACGCGGCCCGCAGGCCGAGGCCGCCCTCGAGTCCGAGATTCCGGACATCGAGCCCGCCCACATCGAGATCGTCGACGGCCCGGCCCGCGGCGGCTGAAACGGAGTATCGGCAGACGATGGCGAAGGAACGCGGATTGATCGGCGGCTCTGGGCGTCACGACGGCGCCAACGGCGCGGGGCTCGGCGGCGCGGAGAGCCGTGCCGCGCTCGTCACCGATGACTGGTCGCGCGTCGCCGAGCTGTTCGGGCCGCTGCGTGTGCCCGCGGAGCGGCTGCGCACATTCCCGCTCGAGCCGGGTTCGGACCAGGAGCCGTGGGATGTGCTGCTCACGATGCTCGCTCTCGACGAGCACACCGCGCTGGGGAAGCTCGCCGAGCGGACCGGCCTGCGCTACATCCCCGAGCCCAAGCGCCACGAGTCCGCCGGGCGTTTCTACGAGCTGATCCCCGCCGACGTCGCGCGCCAGCACCTCGTCGCGGGCCTCGAGAGCGACGGGCGGGTCATGACGGTCGTCACCGCGCAGCCGATGCAGCCCGCCGTCTTCACGACGATCGAGGACCAGCTCGGCATGCCGGTCCGGCTGGCGCTTTCGCCGCGCGGCGCCGTCGCGAACCTCCTCAACCGGGGTTACGAACAACAGCAGGACCTGGTCACCGAGATCATCGAGGAGATGCCGCTGGACGAAACGGCGATCGCCACCGCCGCGGGCGCCATCGGCCAGTCGACCGATCTGTTGCAGCTCGCCCGGCAGACGCCGGTGATCCGTCTGGTCAACATGATCCTCTTCGAGGCCCTGCGCCGGCGCGCCAGCGACATCCACGTCCACCCGCAGGAGTCGCGGCTGATCATCCGGTTCCGCATCGACGGGATGCTGATCGACGCCTTCACCCCGCCGCTGGCGCTCGCGCCGGCCATCTCCAGCCGTCTCAAGGTCATGACCGAGCTGGACATCGCCAACCGCCACAGCCCGCAGGACGGTCATACGACGGTCCGCATCGGCAGCCACAAGATCGACATCCGCCTGTCGGTCATCCCGACCATCTACGGCGAGCGCATCGTCCTGCGTCTGCTCGACCAGAGCCAGACGCAGCTTTCTCTCGACCAGGTCGGCATGACGAAGGAGATGCAGGAGGAACTGGTCGGTCTCGTCAGCCGGTCCAGCGGGATCATCCTGGTCACCGGACCGACCGGCAGCGGCAAGACGACGACGCTCTACGCCGCGCTCGGGAGGATCGACCGCTCCAGCCGCAACGTCATGACGATCGAGGATCCTGTCGAGTACCACCTCGAGGGGATCAGCCAGATGCAGGTGAACGTCAAACGGCAGGTAACGTTCGCCACCGGGCTGCGCAGCCTGCTGCGCCAGGACCCGGACGTCATCCTCGTCGGCGAGATCCGCGATTCGGAGACGGCCGACCTGGCGATCCAGGCCTCGCTCACCGGCCACCTCGTGCTGGCGACGCTCCACACGAACGACTCGCCGAGCGCGATCCCGCGACTGATCGACATCGGAGTCGAGCCCTATCTCGTCACGTCGAGCCTGCTGGCCGTCATGGCCCAGCGTCTGCTGCGTCGGGTCTGCACCGAGTGCACCGGCTCGGGCAAGGGCGCGGGGGACGACGGGCGGTGCGAGGCCTGCTTCGGCACGGGATACAAGGGACGCGTCGCGGTCTACGAGATCATGCCGATGAACGACGAGCTGCGCCGGCTCACCGCGCAGCGCACCGACGCCATTTCGCTCTACGACGCCGCCAAACGGGGCGGCATGCGCACAATGGAAGACGACGCCCGCATCAAGGTTGGCCGCGGCCTCACCACCGAGGACGAGATCCGGCGCGTGCTGTTCTGAGCAGGGAGCCCGGACGCAAACGCGCCTCCCGACCTTGCTCGCGCATCAACGGTCTACCAACGATTCCCCTCTAGCCATTGGCTCATTGCGCATGCCGCTCGATCGCGCGCGCCGCAAGGCCAGGATCGCTCCGAAACCGATCAGCGCCCCCGCCGGTGGTGCCGGTATGACCAGGAATGAGTTGCGGACGGACGCCGTATGGCTGCCTCGAGACTACCCTCGCCGTGGCAAAGGCCCCGCGCATCGATTGTCGCCTTGGTGAATCACCGGTGCGGGAGACCGAGCGTATCAACGTCGGCGGCGCAGTGCGAAGAGCGCGCCGAGCGCGAGTGCGATCGAGGACGACGGCGACGGAACGACCTGAAACGAGTTGGGAACGGTGAACGAGGTCCATTCATCCTGAACGCCCCCAAGACCAAGCTCGAGCCAGACCAGAGGGAGGGTTGCATGCAGCGTGTTGAACGTCACGATACGCGGTTCGTAATTGATTGGCGTCCAATCCGCGGACCAGATGAGAATTGGGTTTGCCTGAGAAAGGCTGAGATGAAACTGAAACGCGAGGATCCCGAGAACATTGCCGTTCCCATCCGGAGTGCCAGGGCCCGCCCCTGGTGAAGCAAGCAGCGCGGGATTCAATACTAGATTGCTGAATGATCCGGTCTGGCCATTCTTCAGATTGGATAGGTCAAAGTGCGCGCCGCTAAAGGCCAGCACAGGCAATACTTGTCCCGACCCGCCGAGTGTGTTCCAGACGGCGGCTTGGCCGATTCCTGGCTGCATGAACGCCCAGACCTTCATATTCTGCGACTGCCCCGGGCGCAGCACCGGCGACGAGTACTCGATGGTGAAGGTCATCGTCTCTTGGGCGTGCCCGACCGCGGGGGTAAGGAGAGCCAACGAAGCACACATTGGTTGAACCGCACGGAACATGCCATGACCTCCTTTCTCAGCGGCGATTTCTCACGGCGCGAACAGGTCCGCCATGAACGCCGACCAGTCCACGAAGTTGACGACGCCGTCGGCGCGATAATCGGCTACCGAAGACCCCGTCGCATACAATGCGTTGTAGGCCGCCAAATCGGCAAGGGTGGCCAAGCCATCGCCGTCCACGTCCATGATGCAGACCTGTGACCGAGCCACCCAGGTCTCGTACCAGTGGCGCGCGGCCGGATCGTTGTTCTGGGGAAAGGGAATCTGGTTGTGGTGGAAGAAGATGAAAGGCGCACACGGATCGG
>CAZMPE010000058.1:0-10443 GCA_964567955.1 uncultured Phycisphaeraceae bacterium
GGCCGCGGAGATCATCGCGGTGACGCAGATCGACCAGCACGACGGGAAGAAGATCACCCGCGAGGTGAAGATCAGCGAGGGCGAGGGGCCCCTGACCAAGAAGCTGCGCGGCCGCTTCCGCGAGATCGTCACGAGCGAGAACGTGCCAGAGGAATAGGGCACGCCATGAATCCGCTTGAAACGAAGCCCCCGGCACACGCCGGGGGTTTTTCGATGGACCGGTCGCGCGCGGTAGGCTGTCGGGATGCCCAACTGGCTCACCGCCGTGCTGCTGCTGGTCGCCTCGAACACATTCATGACGTTCGCGTGGTACTACCACGTGAAGCAGAAGGCGTGGCCGCTCCTGGCGGCGATCGCGATCTCGTGGCTGATCGCGCTGCCGGAGTACATCCTGCAGGTGCCGGCGAATCGGATCGGGCATGTGGATCACGGGGGGACGTTCACGCTGCCGCAGTTGAAGGTGGTCCAGGAGGCGATCACGCTCGTGGTCTTTGCGGTGTTCACGATCCTGGTGGCGAAGGAGAAGCTGCGGGGGACGGACGCGGTGGCGTTCGGGCTGATCCTGGCGGCGGTGGCGGTGTCGATGTGGGGGCGGCGCTAGGGGAGCGGGGGGCGTTGTCGCGTGCGTAGACTTGCTTCCGGTTCCCGGCACACCATCCCCGGCGGGCGTCCGCCGGACCAACGGAGTTGATCCATGAAGACCCTGCTCGGCGTGATTCTGGCGTTGATCGTGGCGGCCCCGGCACTGGCGCAGGAGACCGAGCCGGCGCAACCGTCCCTGACTGAGGAGAAGCTCGTGCACGTGAAGATCGCGACATCGATGGGTGACATCTACCTGGAACTCAACAAGGAGAAGGCGCCGATCAGCGTCGAGAACTTCGTGAAGTACACGGAGAAGGGGCACTACGACGGGACGATCTTCCACCGGGTGATCCCGACGTTCATGATCCAGGGCGGCGGGTTCACGCCGGACATGAAGCAGAAGCAGACGGACGCGCCGATCAAGAATGAATGGAAGAACGGCCTGAAGAACAAGAGGGGGACGATCGCGATGGCGCGCCTCGGCGGCGGGCCGAACAGCCCGGACTCGGCGACGTGCCAGTTCTTCATCAACGTGGTGGACAACGACTTCCTCGACCGGCCGCAGCCGGACGGGGCCGCGTACACGGTCTTCGGCACGGTCGTCGCGGGCATGGGGGCTGTGGACAAGATCAAGGCGGTCAAGACGGGCGTCAAGGGCGGGATGGGCGACGTCCCGGTCGAGACGGTGACCATCACCAAGGTCACGAAGATCACCGCCGAGGAAGCGCAGGCCGCGGTCGCGGCGGAGAAGAAGTAGCGGCGGCGGGAGGGTGCGTGCCGCATCGCGGGTATGAGTGCGAGGAGTGCGGCTACGACCTGACGTCACTCTCCGCGCGCGTCGCGCCGGTGACGTGCCCGGAGTGCGGGCGGCAATACGATTGGCCGCCGCCGGTGAAACGGAAGCCCTGGCCGCCGTGGTGGCGAATCGGGCTGTGGATGTGCGGGCCGACGATGGCATTGGTCGTTGTGGGTACGGTGGTATTGAAGTTGGAGGACCAGTTCCCACAACTAGCGGTCTTCGATCGCGCATGGCCGTTCTTCATGGTGCTGGCTCTGTTTGCCGCCCTTATCGCACCCGAGAGCGTTTCGCGAAGATCGGCCCGAGAGTACGCACTGCCGACTCAACACTGGCGGGTCTACCTGCTCCTTGTGGCTACGGGCCTCGTTATCAACTCGCTCACGATTGCGTTCGCAATGTCGCTCTTGCCTGCACGTTGACGTCGAACTTGGAAATCCGCGGTCGCCCGCATTCGCCCCAAGGATGTGACCACGTAGAGGTATTCCCTGTTGCGCAGGCGGCCGATCGTGCCCACTTTCTCGCCCTGAGGGTTGTGGATGCCGATCTTGGCGCCGACGTAGCGCGGGTAGTCGTGCTCGAACACGTGGACGTCGCCGCGGGGGGCGAGCATGGCCTCGAGTTCCTCGCGGGTGATGAAGCCCTCGTCGCTGAACGAGACGACGAGGGTCGGCGCGCGGACGGCGGCGAGGAGTTCGGCCAGCGCGCCGGGGGCCTCGCGCCGAGAGTTGAAACGGCTGCGCCGGTCGCGGACATCCACGCGTTTGCACGCCGCGCCGTAGACGGCGGGCGCATCCCACCGGATGAGCGTCTCCCAGACGTGGTAGTTGCCCAGGTACGAGTGCTGGGTGTAGGGCGGGTCGATGTAGGCGGCGTCGGCGTCGAGTCGTGCGGCGTCGAGGGCGTCGAGGTCGAGGGCCTCGCCCTTGCCCGCGGCGGCGCGGGGCAGGACATCGGGGAGGCGGAGTTCGAGGGGCCGGTGGGCGCGGGGGGCCCAGTCCTTGAGGTAGGCCATCTGGAGGCCGGTGGTGGAGTCGACGCGGTCGGCGGCCTCCATGAGGGAGACGAGCAGGACGGCGCGCAGGTCGGGGGCGAGCGACATCGATTCGATCGCGTCGCGGACGGCTTCGATGCGCGGGCCGTTGGAGGGGTGGATGTAGCGTGAACGTCGGCAGTAGGTCTCGGTGAACCAGCCGCCGTCGCCGGATGATGCGGACGCGAGCCGGTTGAGTTCGGCGACGAGCCTCTTGGCGTCGTCGAGGACATCCTCGGCGTCGGCCCGCACGTAGCAGGCGGCGAGGGCGTGGGCGTAGGCGTTGTGGTCGTTGGCGATGACGCGCCGGCCGGCGCGCTTGAGGGCGTGCCCGACGCGCGAGGTGCCGCTGAAGAGATCAAGGACGGTCGAGGCGCCGCAGGGCTCGATCGCCGCGAGGATCGAGGGGATGAGCGTGCGCTTCGAGCCGAGGTACTTGATCACGTGGCGCAGGGTACCGCGCGGTCGGCGGACCGGTGCGGTAGCCTGTGTGCATGTCGGATGGAACGCCCGTTCACGTGGTGAAGCGGATCGGCCTGATCGCGGGCCCATTGGCGGCGGTCGGCGCGTACCTGCTGCTGCCGCGGGCGGTGCTCGATGACGCGGGGGCGGTGCAATCGGGGCTGACGGGGGCGGGTCGCGCGACGGCGGCGGTCGCGGTGCTGATGGCGGTGTGGTGGCTGTCGGAGGCGATCGACCTGTCGGTGACGGCGCTGGTGCCGATCGCGCTCTTCCCGCTGGTGGGGGCGTCGGCGATCGGGCAGGCGACGGCGCCGTACGCGGACAAGGTGATCTTCTTGTTCCTGGGCGGGTTCGTGCTGGCGCTGGGGATGGAGCGCTGGGGGCTGCACAAGCGGATCGCGCTGCGGACGATCCTGCTGGTGGGGACGAAGCCGCGGACGCTGATCGGCGGGTTCATGGTCGCGACGGCGGTGCTGAGCATGTGGGTGTCGAACACGGCGACGGCGGCGATGATGTACCCGATCGGGATCAGCGTGATCCACCTGGTCTTCTCGCGGATGGGGAAGGAGTACGACCCGGTGCGGACGCCGGGGTCGGGCGTGGAGGGGGCGAACTTCGCGACGTGCCTGATGCTGGGGATCGCGTACGCGGCGACGATCGGCGGCGTGGGGACGCTGATCGGCACGCCGCCGAACGTGGTGCTCGCGGGGTACATCGAACGGACGTACGGGGTGCGGGTGTCGTTCGTCGGGTGGATGACCTTCGGCGTGCCGATCGTGTGCGTGATGCTGCCGCTGACGTGGTTCTACCTGACGCGCATCGTCTTTCCGGTCCGGCTGAAGGAGATCGCGGGCGGGCGGGAGATGATCGCGGGGGAGCTGCGTGCGCTGGGGCCGATGAGGCCGGCGGAGTGGGTGGTGATGATCGTCTTTCTGCTGACGGCGGCGGCGTGGATCCTGCACACGCCGATCGCGGACGCGACGGGCTTCTACCGCGAGGCGGCGGACGGCAAGAGGACCTACTTCCTGAGCGACGAGGGGATCGCGATCATGGCGGCGATCGCGCTGTTCATCATCCCGGTGGACCGGAAGCGCGGCGCGATGGCGATGGACTGGGCGACGGCGTCGAGGCTGCCGTGGGGGATTCTGCTGCTCTTCGGGGGCGGGCTGAGCCTGGCCGCGGCGATCCAGGCGAACGGCGTGGACGCGTTCATCGGTCGTGCGTTCGGCGTGCTGGAGGGCGTGCACCCGTTCATCATCATTGGGTCGGTCGCGGTGGTGGTGGTCTTTTTGACGGAGCTGACGAGCAACACGGCGGTGACGAACGCGCTGATGCCGGTGCTGGGCGGGGCGGGCGCGGCGGCGGCGCTGGGGGTGGACGCGGAGCTGCTGCTCATTCCCGCGGCGGTGGCGGCGAGCCTGGCGTTCATGCTGCCGGTGGGGACGCCGCCGAACGCGATCGTGTTCGGGTCGGGGTACGTGCGGCTGCCGCAGATGGTGAAGGCGGGGTTCGGACTGAACCTGTTGAGCGTCGCGGTGGTGACGCTGTTCTGTTACTTCCTTGCGGAGCGGTTGCTGGCGCTGAACCTCGGGGGGTAAGGGCGGGTTTCGCCTACAGTTGACCGTGCCCGGCCCCGCGGCAGGCGAGCGGGGGCGGGGGGGTCAGCGGATCGCGTCTTTCGGGCCCGTTCATGCCAGGCACATCCGACTCCCCGTTCTTGCTTCGGTTGATCTCGTACGTGGTGCGCGGCGCCGGCGGGCTGCTGGTGCTGGCGGTGGCGATCGGCGCGACGTGGGTGCTGGTGATCAGCAAGCCCGAGCCGCTGCGGAAGCCCGCGGCGGTGAAGGTGGTGGCGGTGCGCGCGATCGAGGCGCGTCCGATCTCGATCGCGCGCGCGTGGGTCGGCTACGGGACGGCGCGGGCGATGCGGGCGGCGGACGTGACGGCGCAGGTGCCCGGTCGCGTGATCGAGCGTCCGGCGGCGGTCGAGCCGGGGGCGCCGGTGCGGGCGGGGGACACGCTGGTGCGGCTGGACCCGCTGGACTTTGAGCAGCGGGTGGCCGCGTCGCGGGAGATCATCGCGTCGTGGGAGGCGCAGATCAGCGGGCTGCTGGTGGAGGAGCGGCGGCTGTCGGACCAGCTGGAGTACGGCGAGGAGGAGCTGGAGTTCGAGCGGCGGGAGCTGGCGCGGCTGACGACGGCGGCGGAGCAGGGGGGCGTGAACGCGGTCGAGATCGAGCGGCGAGCGGCGCTGGTGAGCCGCAAGGAGCGCGAGATCGCGGCGCTGCGGCAGCAGCTCGAATCGACGCCGGCGCGCCGGGCGCAGATGCAGGCGATGGTGGGCAACGAGAGGGCGGCGCTGCGCGTGGCGGAAGAGAACCTGGATCGCGCGACGGTCCGGTCGCCGATCGACGGGCGGCTGCAGACCGTCAGCGCCAATCTCGGCGAGGTGCTGTCGATCGGCGCGCCGGTGGCGCGGGTGGTCGATCTGTCGCGGATCGAGGTTCCCGTGCGGCTGCCGGTGTCGGCGACGGGGAGCATCGCGGTCGGGGATGCGGCGGAACTCGGGCCCGACAGCGATGCGCCGGGGCGGTGGCACGGCCGGGTCTCGCGGATCGCGCCCGAGGCGGACCCGGGGACGCGCACGCTGACGGTGTTCGTGGAGGTGATGCAGGATCCGTCGGAGCGGGCGGGGCTGCTGCTGCCGGGGCAGTTCGTCGCGGCGCGGGTGACCTCGTCGGACGAGGAGGACCGGTTCGTCGTGCCGCGGAGCGCGGTCAACGGCGACGTCGTGATGGTGGCGGAGAACGGGGAGGGGAGCGTGCGGGTGCACCGGCGGCCGGTGCGCGTGCTCTTTCACGTGCGGCGGAGCCTGCCGCGGATCGACGCGACGGAGACGGAGTGGGCGGTGCTGGAGAGCGGCTTGTCTTCGGGCGAGCGAGTCGTCGTGACGAACATCGATGACCTGTCCGAGGGGACGACGGTGCAGGTGCAGGGCGCGGCGGTGGCGGCCGACGGCGGAGGCGGGAACGGGGGCGGATCGTGAGCCTCACTTCCTTCGGCGTGCGCAAGCCGGTGCTGGTCAACCTGTACGTGTTCGGGCTGATCATGGGCGGGCTGTTCTTCGGGTCGGGGATCCGGCGGGAGTTCTTTCCCGAGGTGAACCCGACCGAGGTGATTGTCGCCGCGCCGTACCCGGGGGCATCGCCGGACGAGGTGGAGCGTTCGCTGGCGACGAAGATCGAGGACCGGCTGGCGGACCTGCGCGACATCGAGGAGATGACGACGGTCGTGACGGAGGGCCTGGCGAGCGTTCGGATCGAGTTCGAGGACGGGGTGGACATCGACGCGAAGGTGGCGGAGGTGAAGCGGGAGGTGGATGCGCTCCAGGACCTTCCGGACCGGGTCGAGCGGATCATCGTCACCAAGTTTGAGCCGAACATTCCGGTGATCATCCTCAACCTGCACGGGGACATCCCGGAGCGGGTGCTGAAGGAGGAGATCCAGCGGATCCGCAACGACCTGACGCGGATGCCGGGGATGGGGACGATCCAGCTGAGCGGGGCGCGGACGGACGAGATCGCGGTCGAGGTGCGTCCGGGCGCGCTCGTGGAGCACGGGCTGAGCCTGCCGCGGGTGACGGACCGGGTGCGGCAGGCGATGATCGAGGTGCCGGGCGGTTCGGTGCGGGGGAGCGGGGCGAGCCAGTCGGTTCGGACGATGGGTGCCGACGAGCGTGCGGACGCGGTGCGGGACATCATCGTGAAGGCGGGCGCGGACGGGGCGGCGATCCGGGTGGGCGACATCGCGACGGTGACGGAGGGGTTCGTCGACGCGGATTTGTTCACGCGATTCAACGGTCGTCCGTCGGTGGGGCTGACGGTGTTCAAGGTCGGGGACGGCGACGCGATCGACATGGCGGACATGGTGAAGGCGTACGTGGCGGGTCGGAAGGGCGAGCCGATCCGGCCGACGCTGATCGAGCGCTTGAAGATGATGGGCGGGCCGGCGGACGGGCCGCCGGTGTCGGCGCGGCTGGCGGCGTACGAGACGGGGCGTTCGCGGGGCGCGCCGCCGGCGGAGATCACGTTGGCGAGCGACCTGTCGCGGTTCATCTCGCAGCGGCTGCAGCTGCTGGCGCGGAACGCGGGGACGGGGGCGTTCTTCGTCTTCGTGACGCTGATGCTGCTGCTGAACTGGCGGTCGTCGTTCTGGGTGACTTTGGGGCTGTTCGTGGCGGTGATGGGGACGCTGATCCTGATGCGGCTGTCGGGGATCACGCTCAACCTGCTGACGATGTTCGGGCTGATCCTCGTGGTCGGGATGCTGGTGGACGACGGGATCGTGATCGCGGAGAACATCTCGACGAAGCACGACGCGGGCGAGCCCGCGGGCGAGGCGGCGATCCACGGGACATCGCAGATCGCGTGGCCGGTGGTGGCGACGATCGTGACGACGGTGTTTGCGTTTCTGCCGCTGATGCTGCTGAAGGGGAGGATCGGCGACCTGCTGGGGGCGTTGCCGCTGGTGGTGGTGTGCGCGCTGTCGGTGTCGCTGATCGAGGCGCTCTTCAGCCTGCCCAAGCACATGTCCAAGAGTCTGGCGCGATCCGACGAGCGTCGGGCGCGGGGCGGGGCGGGGCGGTTCACGAAGATTGAGGAGCGTTTCGACGCGGCGCGGGACCGGTTCTTTGCGCGGTGGGTGCTGGGCCCGTACCGGGCGGCCTCGCGGGCGACGCTGGAGCGGCCGTGGCTGACGCTGAGCGCGACGGTCGGGGTGCTGATGGTGTCTCTGGGGATGGTGGCGGGCGGGCGGCTGCCCTTTGTGTTCTTTGACTCGGACGACACGGAGACGCTGCTGGTCGATCTGCGGATGCCGGTGGGGACGCCGGTGGAGCGGACGGACGCGATCATTCGGAAGCTGGAGGAGGCGGCGCTGGAGCAGCCGGAGGTCAAGAGCGTGTTCGCGATGGCGGGTGCGACGGCGGACCTGGAGGGCGCGCCCGCGCAATCGCAGGGTCACCGGGGGCAGCTGTTCATCGAGCTGACGCCGGTCGAGGTGCGGCAGGCGAACGGGGAGAGGACGGGCGACTCGATCAAGGTGGCGATCCGCACGCGTGCGGGCGTGCTGCCGGGCGTCAAGAGCCTGAAGATCGAGGGCGTGGAGGGCGGGCCGGGCGGGCCGGCCATCTCGCTGGCGGTGCTGGCGGACGATGCGCGGGCGGCGGACCCGGTGATCGCGGCGCTGAAGGAGCGGCTGGGTTCGTACGAGGGCGTGTACGACGTGGCGGACGACGCGGACGCGGGGAGCCGCGAGCTGCGGCTGACGCCGCGGCCCGGGGCGAGCGAGCTGGGGTTCACGACGGAGAGCGTGGCGCTGCAGGTGCGCGGGGCGGTGCACGGGCTGGAGGCGCACACGTTCCCCGGCGAGCGCGAGGACGTGGACGTGCGGGTGCGGTACCCCGAGGCGGAGCGCCGGAGCCTGGCGGCGATCGAATCGATGTACCTCTTTACGCCCGACGGGCGGCCGGTGCCGCTGGGCGAGGTCGTGAAGGTGGAGGAGACGACGGGGTACGCGACGGTGCGGCGGCTGGACCGTCGGCGGGCGGTGACGGTGACGGCGGAGGTGGACGACTCGATCATCCGCAGCCCGGAGGAAGTGACGGCGTCGCTGGCGCCGGAGATCGACCGGATCCGTGCGGAGCACCCCGAGGTTCGGATCGTGGCGCGTGGGCGGCAGCAGGACCTGGCCGACTCGTTCAGCACGCTGCCGATCGGGATGGCGGTGGCGCTGGCGCTGAACTACATCGTGCTGGCGTGGCTGTTCCAGAGCTACGCGCAGCCGCTGCTGGTGATGACGGCGATCCCGCTGGCGATCGTGGGGATGATCTGGGGCCACATCATCATGGGGTACAGCCTGACGTTCCTGTCGCTGATCGGGTTCGTGGCGCTGTCGGGCGTGGTGGTGAACAACTCGATCGTGTACATGGACTTCTACAACGCGCGCCGGCGCGCGGGGCTGGGGGCGCTGCAGGCGGCGTACGAGAGCGGCGCGGCGCGGATCCGGCCGATCCTGCTGACGACGATCACGACGACGGCGGGGCTGGGGCCGCTGGTGCTGGAGACGTCGTTCCAGGCGAAGGTGCTGATCCCGATGGCGATCACCATCTGCTTCGGGCTGATGTTCTCGGCGGTGCTGGTGCTGCTGGCGCTGCCGTGCCTGCTGGTGGCGCTCGATCAGACGAAGCGGGGGCTGGGCGCGGCGTGGACCGGGAGGCTGCCGGGGCCGGCCCCTACGCTTGAGCCATGACGACGATGGAGGTGGAGAGGCCGGCGCTGTCGGCATCCGGCGGGGTGACGGTGCGGACGCGACTGTTCTCGGTGTGCGTGGCGCACGGGGTCGTCGACTTCTTTTCGGCGGTGATCGTGCCGCTGCTGAGCGTGCTGGAGGGCGGTCTGCGGCTGACGCCGGCGCAGGGGGCGGTGCTGATCGGGGTGGGGTCGCTGGCCTCCGGGGCGATCCAGCCGGTCGTCGCGTGGCTGAGCGACCGGCACGACACACGGGTGCTGGGGACGATCGGGTTCGGCGTCGCGGTGCTGGCGATCGGGTCGGTCGGGTTCGCGCGGTCGTACACGGATCTGTTGATCATCCAGATCCTGGGGGCTTCGGGGATCGGGGCGTTCCATCCGGTGGCGGCGGCGGCGATGGGGCACCTCTCCGGGGCGCGCCGTTCGATGGGCGTCGCGGTCTTCTTCACGGCGGGGATGGTGGGCGGGATCGGCGGGTCGGTGCTGACGCCGTTCTACAACCAGTTCTTCGGCCTGAAGGCGCTGGCGTGGCTGATGATCCCCGGGATGATCGCGGTCGCGCTGCTGGCGTGGGCGACGCACAGCGTGGGGCACCGGACGGTCGGGGCGCGGGAGCGGCACGGCTCGCTGAGCGGGCGCGAGCGCCGGTGGCGGTGGACGGCGGTCGGGCTGCTGTACTTCGGGAACGCGGCGCGGTTCACGGTGAACATGGCGGTGCTGTACCTGATCGTGCGCTGGTGCGAGCAGACGGTGCTGGAGCGGGCGGGGGCGACGGCGTTGGACGAGCCGATGCGGGCGGCGGCGTCGACGATCAACGGGCCGATGCAGGGTGCGATGGCGGTGGGCATGGGGATGGGCGGGCTGGCGCTGGGGATGTTCGTGCGTGTGCGGCACGAGCGGCTGGCGCTGGTGGCGGCGCCGTGCCTGGGCGCCCTGCCGATCGTGGCGCTGGCGCACGTGTCGGGGCCGCTGGCGTTCGTGCTGGCGGCCCTGTGCGGCGTGGGTTTCGCGGGGGTGATCCCGATCACGATCGCGATGGCGCAGCGGCTGCTGCCGCACAGGACGGGGCTGGCGTCGGGCCTGATGATGGGCGGCGCGTGGTCGCTGGCGGCGGTGGGCCCGGTGCTGGCGGAGTGGCTGTACGGGAGCTACGGGCTGTCGCGGGCGCTGGAGGCGACGCCGCGGCTGCTGGTGGTGGCGGGCGCGCTGGGGATGTTCCTTCCGGGGTGGCTGATCCAGAGGTCGGCGGAATGAAAGAGTGG
>CAZMPE010000059.1:0-10379 GCA_964567955.1 uncultured Phycisphaeraceae bacterium
GAAGTCCATCTACGCCTAGAACGACTACCACGAGCACGGCGGCGCGCCCCTCCTGGGCGTCAACGGCGGCATGATCATCGCCCACGGCTCCAGCGAGCCACGCACGGTCAAGGCCGCCATCCGCAAGATGCGCGAGTATGTCCAGGTGGGCGTCAACGAGGCCATCATCGCTCGGCTGGCCGAGGTCGAATCCATGGTCCAGCCGGAAACGGAGCCGGCATGAACGCCCGACCGTTCCGCCCGCCGCCGCCGCCACGGCGAGGCGTGCGCATCGCCGGGAGCGGGTCTTATCTCCCCGACCGGCGCGTCACCAACGCCGACCTTGAGAAGGTGATGGACACCACCGACGAGTGGATCGTCCAGCGGACCGGAATCCGCGAGCGCCGCATCATCGACCGCGACAAGGGCGAGACCACGCGCACCATCTGCACCGCGGCGCTGCAGCGAGCCCTGGCCGACGCCAAGATGCAGGCCACCGATCTCGACCTGATCATCGTCGCCACCGTCTCCATGGAGATGGCCTGCCCCTCGACCGCGTGCCGCGTGGCCGAGACGATCGGCGCGGGCAACGCGGGCGCCTTCGACCTCACCGCCGCCTGCTGCGGATTCGTCTACAGCCTCAATATCGCTCACGAGCTCATCCGCGGCGGAACGTACGGAACGATCGGCGTCATCGGCTGCGACGTGCTCACGCCGGTCGTGGAGTACTCGACCGCCGGGCGCGGCTGCGCCATCCTCTTCGGCGACGCCGCGGGGGCCGCCGTCGTGCGCGCGACCGACGACCTCGACAAGGGCATCCTCGCACAGGCCATGCATTCCGACGGCAAGGGGTGGAAGCACCTGTACATCCCCAGGCGCCTCGAGGACTTCCCGCCCGGCGTGGACCCCGATCCGAAGAAACTCGGGCTCATGCAGATGAACGGCCGCGAGGTCTTCAAGTTCGCCGTCATCACCTTCTGCGACCTCATCGCCGAGACGCTGGAAAAGGCCGGGCTCAAGGCAGACGATGTCGACCACTTCATCTGCCACCAGTCCAACGCACGGATTCTCGAAGCCGCACGCGAGCGCTTCGGGATTCCGCACGAGAAGCTCTACGTCAACATCGACCGCGTCGGGAACACGTCCGCGGGTTCCGTGCCCCTCTGCTTCGACGAGTTGAAGATGAGCGGGCGTGTCAAGGAAGGCCAGGTCGTCATGTTCGTCGCCTTCGGCGGCGGTCTGACCTGGGCTTCGAGCCTCTGGCAGCTGTAAGCCGCCGATCCCCGATCACGACCCCCGGGACGTGCCGCGCTCATCGATCGCGCTGCCGCTGGGCCCGATCCCCCTTATGATTCACACCAATGGCCGCACCGATCATCATCCTCTGCCCGGGACAAGGCGCCCAGACCGTGGGCATGGGCAAAGCCTGGCGCGACGCTTCGCCCGAAGCCGCGAGTGTCTTCGACGAGGCCGATGCGATCCTCGGAGACCGCCTGGGCGCCCCGCTCTCCCAGCTCTGCTTCTCCGGGCCCGCCGAGCGCCTCAACCAGACCGACGTCGGTCAGCCCGCTCTCTTCGTCACAGCTGTCGCCTGCTGGAAGGGGCTCCAGGCGGCGTGGGGTAACGGCGCGGGTGACGCCCCCATCGTTGCCGCGGCGGGCCTCAGCCTCGGCGAATACACCGCCCTGCACCTCGCGGGCGCCTTCTCGTTCCGCGACGGGCTCGAACTCGTCACGCTCCGCGGCCGAGCCATGCAGGACGCCGCGACCGCCGAGCCCAGTTCCATGCTGGCCCTGATCGGCGCCGACGAAGCGCAGGCCGGGGCGGTCTGCGACGCTGCTCGCGGGCCGGACGTGCTCGTGTGCGCGAACTTCAACGCTCCGGGGCAGGTGGTCCTGAGCGGACACAAGGCCGCATGCGAACGGGCGGCCCAGACCGCCGCGGACCGGGGACTGCGGGCCGCCCCACTCCCGGTGGCGGGGGCCTTCCATTCCCCTCTGATGGCCCCCGCAGCCCAGCGCCTGGGCGAGGCGCTGGACCGGGTCGAAATCCGTCCGCCCCGCTGCCCGGTTGTTTCCAACGTGTCGGCACGGCCCCATGGTCCGGCCAACGGGCGTACCATTGAGGGTCAGATCCGGCACCTCCTCGTCGAGCAGCTCACGAGCCCCGTGCGCTGGGCCGACGGGTGCAGATGGCTCCTCTCCGGCGTCACGGGCGAGTTCCATGAAATGGCCCCGGGCGCCACGCTCGCAGGCCTCATGCGCCGCATTGACCGGCCAACCAAGGTGGTGACCCATGACCAGCCCAGCCAACCCGGTTGACAAGACCCTCGCGCGGCGAGCCCTGCGCACCATCGCCGTCGGACTCTGCGCCGCCGCGGCGTTCGGTGGCTGCGAGAAGAAGAAGCCGCCACCGCCGCCGCCGCCCCCGCCCCCGCCGCCGGCCGACCCGATCCCCGACAAGATCGAGGTCCGCGCGCTGCTGCAGGAGCTCAAGAGCGACGCCCGCGTGCAGTTCCCCGAGACCAACGCGCCCACCGACCGTGCGCTGGCCGAGGGCGTCATCATGCTCACGAATGCTCTGGCCCGGGGCGACGACAGCGCCATGCGCGCGCTGCTGGATCCGGCCGGTCAACGCGTGCTCGGACAGCTGGTCGGCAACGACTCGTGGTCCAGCGCTACCGAGAACATCGAGGCCGTTCGGATCGTCCGTTTGAGCCAGATGGGCTACGACCGGCCGTCGGCCCTGGTCACCACGGCCATTCAGGAACCGGGCGGCGCCTACATCCTCAACTGGGTTGCCCAGCCCATGAGCGGCGGCTACGTCTTCGTTCCCGCCGAGTCACCCGCGGGCGTCAAGCCCCGCGCCTCGGATTGGGACACCGCGGATGTCAGCCCGCCGATCGCGGCGGATGAACTGGCCACGTCCGACCTGGGCGGCGACGATCCGCTCAAGCCGCTGGACGAGGGCGCGACCGAAGAGGCCCGAAACCCCCTCCGCAAGAGCACCCCCGCCGGACCGATCACCATCCCGACCGGCCCCGGCAACCCCGGCGGCGGCTGATCCGCACCGACCACGATCCACCCAGATTCGAGCGCCCCCGATCCGGGGCGTCGTTCTCGACCCGATGGACCCCGGAGACCCTCACGTGCCCGACACCGTCCCCCAACGCGTCGCCATCGTGACCGGTGCCAGCCGTGGAATCGGCCGAGGGATCGCCCTCCGGCTCGCCAGGGACGGCCGGCATGTCGTCTTGTTCAGCCGATCGGAAGGTCCGCTCAACGACCTCAAGGCCCAGATCGAGGCCAACGCCGGCGCGGCGTCGTGCAAGGCCGTGGACGTCGCGGACAGCGCGGCATTCGCCGCCGCCATCGAAGAAGTCGCGACGACGCTCGGACGCATCGACATCCTCGTCAACAACGCGGGGATCACCCGCGACGGACTGATCCTGCGCATGAGCGACGAGGACTGGGGCGCTGTTCTCCAGACCAATCTCACCTCCGCCTTCGTCGCCATCCGGGCCGCCTCCCGCCCCATGATGAAGAACCGCTTCGGGCGGATCGTCAACATCGGCTCGACGAGCGGCGTCGTCGGCAACGCCGGCCAGGCGAACTACGCCGCGGCCAAGGCCGGGCTGATCGGCCTGACCAAGACGATCGCCCGCGAACTCGGCGGCAAGGGGATCACCTGCAACTGCATCGCCCCCGGTTTCATCGAGACCGACATGACCTCCGGCCTGCCCCAGCAGGTCAAGGACGGCGTGCAGCAGCTGATGGCGATCAAGCGCCTGGGAACGCCCGACGACATCGCCGCGGCGGTGTCGTACGTG
The DNA here is from genome assembly GCA_964567955.1 of uncultured Phycisphaeraceae bacterium. Classification (GTDB taxonomy): domain Bacteria; phylum Planctomycetota; class Phycisphaerae; order Phycisphaerales; family UBA1924; genus CAZMPE01. Next base: position 3,809 of record CAZMPE010000059.1, read on the forward strand.
ACAGGCGATGACGCCGGCTTCTTGACCGGGCAGACGATCTGCGTCGACGGCGGCATGACGATGTGCTGAAGATTCTCCGCGGTGTCGCCGCCTCATATTTGAGTTTTCGCGGGGTGATGGCCCGGCCGGCTCCGCCGGATTCACACGCCGCGGTTGTGGATAACCACGCGGACCCCATCGCGGGTTAGACTCCCGGCATGCCGCGCGACGCCGACACGCCGGACGTTGAGAAACGACCGGCCAATCCGCACAACGACCAGTTCCTCGACGAGGTCTTCCCCGCGGAACTGCGCGATATCAACGACCGGCGCGCCACGCTCGGCCTCGCACAGATCCCGGAGCGCGACAAGGACAACTTCCACACCACGCCCAGCGGCGGGAACGGCCTCGTCGGACTCGCCCTTTCCGGAGGCGGGATCCGGTCGGCAACATTCAATCTCGGCGTCCTTCAGGCGCTCGCGGGGTCCAACATCCTCGGGCGCGTGGACTACCTCTCGACCGTCTCCGGCGGCGGCTACATCGGCGCCACCACCAGCGTCCTGCTCAACTCCGCGCACAACTGGCCGGACAAGGAGGGCTTCCCCCTCCACTTCCATTCCGAGCACGCCCGCCAGCAGCGCTGGCAGGGACGCGCCTACAGCGAGCCGCCCGCGCTCCGCTACCTGCGGGACCGGTGCAAGTTCCTCGCCCCGCGCGGCCTGCTCGATCTCATCGCCATCCCCCTCCTCGTGCTGCGCGGCGCTCTGGTCAACTTCCTGGCCCTCTCGGGATGGATGGCCCTCCTCGCGGTGGGCGGCGTGCTGATCGGCCTGGCGGTCGAGGCTGTCTTCCCCGTCGAGGGCTCGTCCTGGGCGCCGGCGTGGAGACTCGCGGCCATGCTCGCCGTCCTCCTCATCCTGTTCGCCGGCACGCTCATCCTGACGCTCATCCTCGAGTTTCTGCTCTCGAGTCGCTCGATCGCCCGCGAGATCAACCGGCGCTGGCTGACCGGAATCACCATCCTCCTCGCCGCCCTCGCCTTTGCCTCCGTGCAGCCCTGGCTGGTGCGCGGCTTCTGGACGTGGGCGTGGACTTCGGGGAAGGAGTCGCCCGGATGGCTGACCACGGCCGGTGTATTGGCGGCCGTCTCGTACGGCGCCACCGTGTTCGCCCGCGTGCCCCGGCTGGCGCGGATGGCCGCGATCGTCGTCCTCGGGCTCGTCGGGCCGCTGCTGCTCTACGCGATATTCCTGGCCGTCGCGGGCTGGCTCTGGATCGGAGTCCCCGAACCCGGCGTGCAGTGGCGGCCGCTCGCCCATGCCGACGGACTGCTCGATCGGATGGGAATGACGCTGGTCGGGTTCACCATCGTCAACGGCTACTTTCTGGCCCGCCTCGACGTCAACCGCTCGTCGATGGTTTACTTCTACCGCGACCGGCTCAGCCGCGTCTTCTTGTTCACGACCTACCCGCGCCCGAAACCCGGCCAGCCCGAACCGCCGCGCGAGCAGGCCTTCGGCGAGGTCGACCGTTCCACGACCGAGGAGCTCAAGCTCTCCGCTCTCAACCCGCCGCAATCACTGGCGCCCTACCACCTCATCAACGCCGCGGTCAATCTGCAGGGCTCGCGCGACAAGAGCCTGCGCGGCCGCAACGCCGATTTCTTCTTCTTCAGCCAGCGATTCATCGGGTCGCCCCGCACCGGCTATTGCCCGACCCGCGCCGTCGAGGACGCCGACCCGGGGCTCGATCTCGGCGTGGCCGTCGCGACGTCCGCCGCGGCGGCCGCCCCGAACATGGGCACCGCGACATTCCGCCCGCTCGTCTTCCTGATGACGCTGCTCAACATCCGCCTCGGGTACTGGCTGCCCAATCCGGGCGTGGTGAACCGGCCCAAACGGTCGCAGGGTGACCGCGAGCGGATGGCCCGTGAGGCGAAGTTCAAGGTCGGTCTGAAGTACCTCGTCGCCGAGATGTTCAGCGCGCTCGACGAGCACTCGCCCGTGGTCAACATCACCGACGGCGGGCATATCGAGAACCTGGGTGTGTACGAGTTGCTCCGCCGGCGGTGCCAGCTCATCATCGCCTGCGATGCCGAGGCCGACCCGGGCATGGAGTTCTGCAGCCTCGCCCGTGTTCTCCGGTACGCCCGCACCGACCTCGGCATTGATATCCGAATCGATGTTGATCCGATCCGCCGGCGTGCCGCGACTTCGGCGGACGACGCCGACCCCCGGACGAGCCGCGACTGCCCGCTGAGCCGTGCCCATGTCGCCGTCGGCGAGATCCCCTACCCCGACGGATCCATGGGAAGGCTTGTGTACATCAAGGCCTCGCTGACCGGCGACGAGAACAACACGATCCGCCAGTACCGCGATGCGCACCCCGACTTCCCGCACGAGACGACGGCCGATCAGTTCTTCGACGAGGGCCAGTTCGAGGCCTACCGCGCCCTCGGCTACCACAGCGCGATCAAGTTCTTCCGCGATCGCGCCCAGCCGATCCCCCGCATGCCCTGATTCACTTGCTCGTCAGGACGACGACGCCCGCGAGGATCATCGCGACGGCCCCCGCCTTCCGCGCCGTCATCGGCTCGCCCAGCAGCATCCACCCCAGCAGCACCGCCACCGCCGGGGCCAGCGCGAACGCGATCGGCTTCACCACCGAGATGTCGCCGTGCTTGAGGCCCAGGTAGAAGAACAGCACGCCCCCGAACCCCGCCGCCAGCGCCGAGCCCAGCAGCAGCTTCGCCAGCGTCGCCCCGTCGGCCCGCATCCAGCCCGCGGGTTCGGACTTGAGCACCGACGCCGCGAGGTAATAGGCGAGCAGCGCGCAGGGCAGCATCACCGCCGCTCGCACCATCAGGATCGTCATCGGTCCTATCTTGCCCGTGTGCAGCACCGCCCTGGTGCACAGCTCCCCGATCCCCCAGCACAGCCCCGCCAGCACCGCGAAGACCACCGCGTTCATCCGGCGCCCTTTCGTCAGAACATGTCCGACATCCACGGCGTGCCGCCCGCGAAGGCGGCCCCCATCGCGTCCAGCCCCGCCCCGTCCCCCTCGACCAGCCCGGCGACCGCCGCCTCGCGCGCCGTGTACAACCCCGAGTAGACCGCCGCCAGACCGTTCACGCCCACCCGCACCTCGGAGCCTCCCGGCGCGCCCCGCTCCACACGGGCCCTGCCCCCGTTGATGTGGACATCCCACGCGCCCTCGTTCTCCGCGATCAGCCCGTCCGTAACACGGAGCGTGAAGCGCGCTCCGACCGAACCCGAGTAGCCGCGCCCCTCGATCGCGCCCTTCACGCTCACGATCCGCAGCATCCAGTAGTCGCGCTTGCGCACGTCAAAGTGCTGCTGCGGCATCAGCGACAGCAGCGGGTGCAGAGGACCGCCGTACAGCACCGCCTCGTCGCCCGTCGTGGCGAAGTCGGCGAGGAACCCCAGCATCCGGCGGCCCGCCCCGGGGGTTCTGAAGGCCGCGTCCGAGATCAGCACGTCATGCCGCCCGCTCTCCGGTTTGCGCGCCTGCTTCAGGAACAGGTACCCCTCCAGCCCGCCCGCGCCAAAAAACCCGAAACCGCTGTACCGCTCGCCGCGCAGCTCCCGCACGCGCCCCCAGCAGTACGGCCCGCGATCCAGCGTCCCGTTGAACAGGCCCGCGAACTCCTCGTAGCACGCGCGCACCGCGCTCAGGTCCTCCTCTTCCAACGGACGGACCTCCGACGCACGCTCGCGCACGCCGATGCGGTGCAGCGGGATCCGGATCTCGAATCGATGCCCCGCCTGCTCGTATCCCACCTGCCGGTACAGGTCCTGCGTCGACGCATACAGACCCGAGAGCGGCACACCCTCGGCCGCGATCTCCGTGAGCGCGCGCCGCATCAGCTCCCGCGCCAACCCCTTCCCACGCGACTCGGGCGCCACCGCCACGCCCGCGATGCCCACCATCGGCACGCTCCGCCCGCCGAAATGCTGGCCCATCGGGACCCGCAGCAGGCTCGCGCCCGGCGGACGCCCGCGCTCGCCCAGCGCCCGCACGTGCTCCAGGCCCGTCAACCGCAGCCACTCCTCCGACTTCTCGATCGGGCCGGCGAACGCGAGATTGACGAGCCGCGCGGCGTGCGCGACCGCGGGGCCGTCGACGATTCCACCAAACTCCAGGTCGCTGCTCATGAGCCCAGACGATAGCACGACGGTCTGCGCACGGGGTCACGTATACTCCCCTCCCACGCATGCCGCCACCACCCCCGAGCGAACTCGTTCAACGGGCCTACGGGCTTCTCAACTCCGGACAGCCCGACAAGGCCGAAGAGACGCTCCGGCGCGCGATCCAGAAGAACGCCAAAGACCCGTACGCCAATCACTTGCTCGGCCTCGTCCTCTTTCAGGCGGGCAAGCGCGAGCAGGCGGAGTACTTCATCCGCGCCGCCGTCCGCGCCGACCCGGCCCGCCCGGAGTTCCGCTCCGGTCTCGGCAACATGCTGGCGATGACCAACCGTCACGCCGAAGCCATCGAGGCCTTTCGCGAGGCCCTGAAGATCGATCCGGCTCACACCGCCGCGCACGTCGGGCTGGCGCTCTCCCTGACGCGCTCCGCCGATCTCGACGGCGCGATCGCCGCGGGACGCGAGGCCTGCCGCCTGCAGCCCGGACTCTTCCAGCCCTGGGTGAACCTCAGCTCCACGCTCGTGCAGGCCGGGCGGGCCGACGAGGCGATCGACACGCTCCGCGACGCCGCCGGCCGTTTTCCCGCCAGCGTCCCCGTCCACACCGCCCTGCTGACCGCGCTCAACTATGTCCCGGGCGTCTCCGCCGACGAGATCGCCGACCATTGCCGCAAGGCCGGCGCCCTGATGGGCACGGACCGCAAGCCGGCCTTCGCCAATACCCGCGAACCCGATCGGCGCCTGCGCGTCGCGATCGTCTCCGGCGATCTGCGCACACACTCGGTCGCCTTCTTCGCCGAACCGATCCTCGAGGCACGCGACCGCGCCGCGATGGAGATCCTCTGCTACTCGACCGCCCGCGGCGGGGACGCAACGACCGAACGTCTCAAGGCCCTCTCGGACGGCTGGGTCGAGGCCGCGGAACTCAACGACGACGCGTTGCTCAAGCGATTCGAGTCCGACCGTATCGACATCATCGTCGAGTTGTCCGGCCACACCAACGGCAACCGCCTCGCGGCGCTGGCCCGTCGCGGCGCCCCGGTGCAGGCGACGTACCTGGGCTACCCGAACACAACGGGCGTGCCGGCCATCGATTACCGGATTGTCGACGCCCTGACCGATCCACCCGGCGCCGAGCGCCTGGCCACCGAGAAACTGGTGCGCCTGCCGGGGTGCTTCCTCTGTTACCGCCCGTTCACGAGCCCCGCGCCGCCCGAGCCCGGCCCGCCGCCGTCGGCGAGCGCGGGCCACGTCACCTTCGGCTCCTTCAACTCGATGCCGAAAATCGGCCAGCCGACGATCGACCTGTGGACGGCGATCCTCAAGGACGTCCCCGGCTCGCGACTGCTGCTCAAGAACAAGTCGCTCGCCGACCCCAACGCCCGACGGCGCCTCGTCGGGCAGTTCGCCGGCCGCGGGATCGACGAGTCGCGTCTCGAGTTGTTCCCCCCCGCGCCGACGCAGTCCGAGCACCTCGCCGTCTACGAACGCATGGACATCGGGCTGGACACGTTCCCCTATCACGGCACGACGACGACCTGCGAGGCCCTGTGGATGGGCGTGCCCGTGGTGACGCTCGAAGGGGACGCACACGCTTCGCGCGTGGGCGTCAGCCTGCTGACCAACACCGGCCTGACGGACCTCATCGCCCGCTCGCCCGAGGAGTACCGGCGACTCGCGGCGGGTCTGGCCGGCGACCCGGCACGCCTGGCCGATCTGCGCCGCACGCTGCGGGCGCGGGTCGGTTCGTCCACGCTCTGCGATGCGCCGGGGTTCGCGAAGAAGTTCCAGGCCGCGTTGCGCGGCATGTGGCGCGAGTGGTGCTCCGCCGGCTGATCAGCCCTCGGCGCCCTTGGGGCGTGCCACCGGCCCCGTCGCGGCGGTGTAGATGAACTCCCCTTCTTTCGAGGAATCGATCGTGACCGTCGGCCAGTTGCTCAGCTTGCTCGCCGTGACCCAGTAGTTCTGCGTCATCATCTCGAGGCAGAACAGGCATTCCTTGATCATCGACTGCACCTGCGCCGGCCCCATGCGAGCCGAGAGCCGCTTGCGGAGGATCTCGATCAACTTATCGATGCGCGAAGTCTCCTTCAACGCGTCGATCACCTCGCCGTAAGCCCCGTAATGAGGGATCGTGTTCGGTCCGCGCCTGTACGCGGGGAATCGCTGCACCCGCCCGTCGTACACCACCCCGATGAACGTCTTCTCAGCCCCCGCCAAGTTCAGCTTGAAGTTGTTCTTGCCGTTGATCGCGTAATCGATGACGCCCTCGGACGCAAGCCGGTGCTGCACCTGCTTGAGCGCCCCGAGATTGAACCCCCCGATCGCCGTCTGGCCGGGGATGTCATCCAGCCCGCCGTTGCTCAGCCAGCGGAACGCCGCCGACGCGTTGAGCTTGAGCCCAGATTCCTTGGCGATCTGCGA
>CAZMPE010000060.1:0-6149 GCA_964567955.1 uncultured Phycisphaeraceae bacterium
ACCCTCTTCATGGAAGGCTATTCCAAGGATCCGGAGATCCCGACGGTGCGGCTGATGCTCGGGTTGATCAACGCGCGGTATCTGAACGACCCGGTGAAGGCCAAGCACGAGATCAGCGCGGCGCTGAGCGGCCTGCCGGACGGGGACCACAAGGACCTGGCGAAGGAGTTGCTGGCGGAGTTGGGCTAGCACCGCGGGTTTCCGGACGCGCCTTTCCTCGCCGCATCTCGGCTTCTCCCGCATACGCTTCCCGATGCCCCGAACCCGAGTCAAGATCTGCGGCATACGGACGGCCGACGCGGCGCGGGCCGCGATCGACTCCGGCGCGGACGCTGTCGGCTTTGTGTTCGTGCGGTCGAGCGCCCGCTACATCGAGCCCGCGGCGGCGTGGGAGATCATCGGCGCACTTCCGCCGTTGTGCTCCTCGGTCGGAGTCTTTGTCAACGCCAAGCTTGAGGTCTTCTCCGACATCGAGGAGCAGTGCCCGACCAACTACGCGCAGCTCCAGGGCAACGAGGAGATCCCTCTTGTCCGCCAGTGCGGCCCGGGCGTGATCAAGGCGATCCGCTTTGATGCCGGCACGATCGGCGCGGACCTCGCCAAGTGGGACGAGATCGAAGAAGTGGACGCCATCCTGATCGACGGCTCGGCCGGCGGCGAGGGGACGGCATTCGACTGGCCCGCCCTCGCGTCGCACCTCGAGGGTTTCTCCAAACCCATCGTCATCGCCGGCGGCCTGACCCCGAAGAATGTCGGCGAGGCCATCCGCGCCGTGCGGCCGTGGGCCGTCGATGTCTCCAGCGGCGTGGAGAGCGAGCGCGCCGTGAAGGACCCGGGCCTGATCGAGGCCTTCTGCGCCGCCGTCCGGGAGGCGGACCGTGGCTGATGCGCCGTCGCGCCTGACGGAAGCACTCGCCCGCGAGTTCGCCGCCGTCGCCCTCGCCAACGTCGTCCGCGAGTACCCGTACGCCCCGGGCCATGTGCTGACCAGGCCCGATTCACGAACGCCGCGCGAGATGCACCCCGCGTTCTACGGCGCGTTCGACTGGCATTCCGCGGTGCACATGCACTGGCTGCTTGTCGCGATCCTGCGCCGGTTTCCGGCGATCGCCGAAGCGCCGGCGATCATCCGGGTCCTGGATGAGCACCTGACGGCTCGGGTCATCGAGCGCGAGGCCGCGTACTTCCGCGAGCCCGGACGGGGCAACTTTGAACGTACGTACGGCTGGGCTTGGCTCCTCACGCTCGCGGCCGAACTCCACGCTCTGGCCGCCGCCGATCCGTCCGCGTCACGTTGGCGCGAGGCGATCCGGCCCTTGGAGACCGACATTGCCGCTCGCCTCGCTCGCTTTCTCCCCGCTTCGCCCTACCCGATCCGCGCCGGCACGCACTCCAATAGCGCGTTCGCGCTCGTCCTCGCCCTCGACTACGCCGCGGCAACGGGAGATCGGCCGCTCGCCGATGCCTGCCGCGAGCGTGCCGCGAGCTGGTTCGGGCGCGACAGCGCCTACCCCGTCGCCTACGAGCCCAGCGCGGACGACTTCCTTTCCCCCGGGCTGCTCGAGATCGTCCTGATGTCGCGTGTGTTCGACGGCGCGCCCTTGCGCGCCTGGCTCGATCGGTTCCTGCCCGCCGCCGGCGGCGCGACGCTCCGTCCCTGGCTCGAGCCCGCGGTCGTGCCCGATCGCACCGACGGCAAGTTGGTCCACCTTGATGGGCTCAATCTCAGCCGCGCGTGGTGCTGGAGGTTGATCGCGGGCAGACTGGCCGATCACCCCTTCGGCGCGCACGGCGCGCCGGCGGCCGAACGGCACCTCGCGGTGTCGCTCCCCAACGTCAACGCCGATTACGCCGGCTCGCACTGGCTGGCGACGTTTGCGGGGCTGGCGATGATGGCGTAGACGCCAGGGGCAGCACACCAGTGAGGCAGCAGGGCCATCAGAGTTCGCTTGCCCCTTCGGGGCGAGTTGGAGGAAGAGTCCTTCCAGGGGTTCGCCCGCCTTCGGCGGACTCACCCCTGGCAACGTCAGCGCGTCCCTTCGGGGCGATCGACGGGGGCCTTCCAAGTGACTGAATCTCGTCCAATACTGCCGGCTCACACCACCATCTGGGCGAGTTGCTCGACGACGGCGGACTGCTCGCGGCCGGTGGTCTCGATGATGTCGGAGGCGACATCGCGGTAGAGGCCGTCGCGGGCCGCGTGGACTCTGTCGATTTCCGCCAGGGGGTCCGCCCCGGTCAGGCTCGGTCGATTCGACAGGTCCGCGGCGCCAAGGCGATGGCGCAACTCCTCTGGCGGCGCGGCGAGGTAGACCACGCGGGCGCCGGCGGCTCGCGCTGACCGCAGGAGGTCCGCCGCGCCCGGTGCGGTGGGGGTGCCGCCGCCCAGCGCGATCACCTGGTTGTCATTTCCGAGCACGCCGGCCAGGGCCCTTGCCTCCGCCTCGCGGAAGGCGGGCTGGCCGAAGCGTGCCCACGCCGCGGTGACGCTCGCCGCGCCCATGAGCTTGGGCGTCAGGTTGTCGAGGTCCACGAACGGGCGGTGCACCCGCGCGGCGACGGCCTGGCCGATGCTTGTCTTTCCGGATCCGCGCAGGCCGATGAGGATGAGGTTCACGCGCGCAGGTTAGCGAGTCAGGCCCGCGACTGGTAGGAAGCGTCGGCGGTGTTGATCTTGATCTTCTCTCCGACGGCGATGAACTCCGGGACCTTGGTCTTCAGGCCGGTCTCGAGCGTGGCTTCCTTGAGGCGGTTGGTCGCGGTCGCTCCCTTGATCCCGGGGGGCGTGTCCGTCACCGTCAGCTCGACCGAGCCGGGGACCTCGATGGTCACGGGGTTGCCGTCGGTGCAGAGCACGACGGCCTCGGTGTTGGGCTTCAGGTAGAGGAGGGCGTCGCCGAGGATCTCCTTGGAGATGACCATCTGGTCGTAGGTCTCCATGTCCATGAAGGTCGCCCCGGTCTGGTCGCTGAACAGGTATTCCATGGGCCGGCGGTCCAGTTCGCACACTTCGATGTCGTCGGACGGGATAAACCGGCGTGAGAGCGTCTTGTTCGCGACGATCTCGCGGTACGTGAGCTGAACAAACGCCCGGAGGTTGCCCGGCGTGCGGTGCTCGTTGAGCGTCACAACGCAGAGTTTGCCGTCCACTTTAATGCCCGTGCCGGGCCTGAGATCGATGGCCTTCATGGTCCAGTTCCGTACACTGCGGGTTGATGGGACTCGGGAAAACGGGGGGACAATGGTAGGCGGACAGCCGCCCAAAAAGGAGGGCGCAGGAATGCATTTCACACGACGGGAGTTCACCATGGTCTCCGCGGCGGCTCTCGCGGGGCTCGCCGGGCTGGGTTCCGGGCGCGTGCGGCGCGCCGATCCCTACTTCACGTGGATCAAGGACATCGCTCCCGGGTTCCACGTCGCGACGGGTGAAGGGGGCAACGCGCTGCTGGTCACCGGGCGTGACGCCGCCCTGCTCGTGGATTGCAAGAACGCGCCGTTCGGCGCCGCGCTGCGCCGCGAGGGCACGCGGCTCGCCGGCACGCTCACGACCGTCGTCAACACGCACCATCACGGCGACCACACCGGCGGGAACTCGGCCTTCTCGCCGGTCCTGCCGGTGCTCGCCCAGGCAAAGGCCGGGCCCCGCGTGCTCCGGCAGACCGAGCGGTATCTCGGCCAGATCCGCGCGGCGGTGGGAACGCTGTCGCGGTCCGAGAATCCCGCGGCCGCGCAGGTGCTGCAGGATGCGCGCGATCTCGCGGAGCGTGTGGACGCGCTGAAGCCGGCGGACTTTGCGCCCAACCGCGAGGTGGGCGAGCACGAGGAGCTCGATGTGGGCGGCCGAAAAATAGTTCTCCACCACTTCGGGTCGGGGCACACGGACAACGATCTTGTGGTACAATGCCCCGAGTCGGATGTGATCCACACGGGCGACCTTGTCTTCCACAAGCTGCACCCGTTCATGGATCCTCCGGCGGGCGCGAACAGCGCCGGATGGATCGCGTCGCTCCGACGGATCCTCGAACTGTGCTCGGGCCGGACCGTCGTCGTGCCCGGGCACGGCGATGTGACCGATGCCTCGGGCGTCCGGGGCCAGATCGAGTACTTCGAAGCCGTTCGGGCGGCGGTGTCGGCGGCGATCAAGGAGGGCCGGACGCGCGCCGAGGTCGAAGCGCTCGAGCTCGACGCCTTCCGGGGCCTCGGTTTCGCACAGGTCCGTTCGCGCGCCCTGGGCGCGATCTACGACGAACTGCGGCCCGCCGGTTGACGGGCGTGCGAGCAAGGAGGAACGCATGAACAACGCACAGGCCTTCTCGCCCTGGGAGATTTCGGCTCTCTCGTTCCCCGGGCACGATGTCCCCGCGGCGGACAAGCTGCGTTTCCTTCTCGGCTACGCGATCCTCGCGCCGTCGGTGCACAACGCGCAGCCCTGGCTCTTCCGGATCCACGGCGACTGCCTGAAGCTCTACGCCGACCGCACGCGGGCGCTGCCCGTCATCGACCACGACGACCGCGAGCTGACCATCAGCTGCGGGGCCGCGCTCTTCCATCTCAAGGCCGCGGCACGCCACTTCGGCTACACGCCCGAGTGCGAGCTGGTGCCCGAGCCCGAGAGCCCCGATCTTCTCGCCCGTGTGCGGCTCGGCGATCGCCATCCGCCGACGCACGAGGAGAACACGCTCTTCATGGCCATCACGCGCCGGCGCACGAACCGGCGTCCCTTCGAGAAGACGCCGGTTGAGAAGGTCGTGCTCGCGAGCCTCGAGGGCGCGGCGCAGGAGGAGGGCGCGTGGTTCCACCCGGTGCTCGACCGGCGGGCGAAGCACGCGCTGGCGGAGCTGATCGCCGAGGGCGATCGCGCGCAGTTCGCGGACAAGCGCTTCCGGCGCGAGCTGGCGTCGTGGGTCCACGCCAACCGCAGCGACAGCCACGACGGCCTGCCCGGGTACGCGCACGGCTTCGGCGCCCTGCTCACGCTCGGCGGATCGTTCATCCTGCGCACGTTCGACGTCGGCAAGGGCACGGCGGCCAAGGACAAGGACCTCGCCGAGCACTCGCCGCTGCTCGGGGTGATCGGCACGACCGGCGATGCCCCGCTCGACTGGGTCAAGGCCGGGCAGGCGTTCGCGCACGTGCTGCTGCGGGCCACCGCGGCGAACGTCTCCGCGTCCTACCTGAACCAGCCGATCGAGGTCGACATGCTCCGCCCGCACGTGGCGAAGCTCACCGGCCAGACCGGCTTCCCCCAGATGCTCGTCCGCATGGGCTACGGGCCGGAGGTTCAGCCGACGCCTCGCCGGTCGGTCTCCGAGGTCCTGCGGGCCTAGCGTGCCCCGACGGTGAGCGCCGCGCGGGTCTGCGTGTGCAGTTTCTTGACGCGGTGGGCCGACCAGTCGGCGACGCGGAGGTCCGGCGCGTCCGGCCCGTCGTGGAGGTGCAGCACGTCGTAGACGTTGTCGCGCTGCGCGGGGATGAAGCCCGCGCCCCGGATCAGCCGGCAGATCACCGCCTCGTCGAGGCAGTAGGTCGTGCCCGCGGCGGAGACCACGTTCTCCTCCATCATCACCGATCCCATGTCGGTGGCGCCGAAGGCGAGGGCGACCTGGCCGATGTGCGGCCCCATCGTAACCCACGACGCTCCGATCGAGTACACATTGTCGAGCATGAGCCGCGAGAGGGCCTGGGTGCGCAGGTAGTCGGTCGAGCCGCTGAGGCGCACGCGCCGGCCGAACTCCGGGTGGGCGGTCTTCTCGCCCGACCCGTCCAGGCGGGCCACCGCATCGCCGGGGAAGACCGCCCCGGGCGCCAGTTCCTCCGGGAGCAGGCCCCAGTCCTTCACGCGTCCCAGCGGGGTGTTCTCTCGCTGGAAGGGCCATGAGATAAACGCCGTGTAGTGCCCGCGCGGGCCGCCCGACGCCGACTCGCGCAGCGCCCGGTCCTGCCAGTCTCGCACGAGCCGCATGTGGTGCACGCGGTCCGCGAACCCCTCGATGTGCCCGAACATCATGGTCGCGCTGGTAAACATCACCAGCGATGTCATTCTCAAGGACGACGGCCAGACGCTGCTGGAAGCGGCATGCACGGGAATCACCCTGACCCGAACCCTTTACGTTCTGCGGGCAGCTTGCGCACGACTTAGCCTGCGGCGA
>CAZMPE010000060.1:6159-10179 GCA_964567955.1 uncultured Phycisphaeraceae bacterium
GGTAAACATCCCCAGCGAGTGCGCGACGTACATCGTCGTCAGCCAGGCTTCCGCGTCGCACTTGCCGAGCCCGATCTTGCGGCGGACCGCCGGGGCGAAGATCTCTCCGCCGCCCCCGGGCACGGAGTCCAGGCCCGCGTCACGCAGGCGCACCATCACCCAGCGGATCTTGTCCTCCAGCGTCGAGCCCGGCGGATCGAAGAACCGCACGAACTCGATGAACTCCGGCGGGCTGAACCCGTGCACGTGCACCCTCGGGAACCGCTCCTTGATCGAGCGCAGCAGCCCCGTGTACCACTCCAGCGGCAGCGCGGGATTCATGCCGCCCTGCATCAGCACCTGCGTCCCGCCGATCGCGACCAGCTCCGCGATTTTTTCGTGCAGGTGCTCATAGCTGAGCGTGTACGCGTCGGCGTCGTCGGCGTCGCGCCGGAACGCGCAGAACGTGCACTTGGCGCTGCAGACGTTGGTGTAGTTGATGTTCCGGTCGATCACGTACGTCCGAACGCGGTCGCCGTGGATCGCCCGCGCCCGCGCGTCCGCCCAGCGCCCCAGCTCCGTCAGCGGCATCGACCGCATCAGGTCGAGCCCCTGGTCCGTCGTCAGGCGTGCCGCGCCCGAAACCACCGCCGCGAGGAGCCCCGGGTCGTCGGCACGCATCCCCGGATGCTCCGGGGGCGGGGCGTCGGTGGGGCCGTGATGTCGGTTGTTTTCAGGAATCATTGAAAGCGGACGTACTCTAAGCCGCTCCGGTGCGTCCAACAAGTCGCCCGCCCCGTGTGGGAGGCTGTGCCGATTGAAGGGGCGGAAGACCGTGCCCGCCACCCACTCCCGGGCGGGTCGCGATCAGGCGGCGGGCCCACCGGCCGATAGCCCATGCGGACCCTCCCCAGCACCGCGGGCGACCCCATGAATCCGCAGAACCATGTCTCCAACGCCCTCGTCCACCTCCGCAGGGGGGTCACCGGCGCCGCGCTCACCGTCGCTGTTTGTGCCGCGATCCAGCTTCTCGTCTTCGGCTTCGTGCACTTCACGACGCTGCGCTGGATGGAGCCGGAGCCCTTTACCTCGGAGCAGCCGTTGTCGGTCGTCGCTGGCCAACCCGCGCCCAAGACCGTCTCCTCGCTCATCCCCGTCCGCGAGCCGCCCAAGATGACCAACGAGCCGCCGGCCGCGCTCGAGGAGCCCCGGGTCGCGGTCACGCCTTCGATCTCGCCCCCGCCGGACCTGCGCTCGCTCAGCCCGTTCAACACCAAGCTCCGGCACACGACCGAACTCGCGTCGTCCCTCGGCGTCGGCGCCGCGCTTGTCCTGGCGCTGCTGGCCATGATGGGCGTGGCGGTCGCGGGGGGCGCCTCCGTCCCCGGCGTCGACCGCACCGTCTCCGCCGCGACATGGGCGATCATCATCGGCGTCGCGTGCATCCCGTGGCGCACGCTCATGCCCGCGATCCCCTTCCCCGGCGTCTTCAGCGACTACGGCGCGATGACCCGGATGAGCGAAGCCGTCAACGCCTCGCTCGCGTCGGGGGCCACGCTCTACTCCGTCTACTTCCTCATGCCCGTTCTCGCGGTCGGAGCCTCCTTCCTCGTCGTCTGGCGCTTCCGCGCCGGCGTCGCCGCGGGCGTCATCCTCAACTCCATGAGCGAGCTCGACGAGGCCGTCGAACGCGAGATCACCGAGATCTCCCGGCGCGGCCTGCAGGGCCGCGCCCCGCGCACGCTCGGCGCCCTGAACATGGCCATCGGCGGGCCACGCCTCTCCGCGCCGGAGCCCGCGACCGACGAGGAGCCCGAGCCCCGCCCGGCGCCGGAAGTCCCGCTGCCGCGGCTCCGTCCCCCGCCGCGCGAACGGCGCGTCGGACAGCCCGACCCCGGCGAGCGCCTCCGCCGCCCGATCTGAGCTCACGCCCTGGGATGATGCTTGCGGTGCACGTCCTTCAGACGCGAGCGGTCGACGTGCGTGTACACCTGCGTCGTCGCGATGTCCGAGTGGCCGAGCAGCTCCTGCACCACGCGCAGGTCCGCGCCCCCGGCCAGCAGGTGCGTCGCGAAGCTGTGACGAAGCACGTGCGGGTGCACATTCTTGAGCCCCGCCGACGCCGCGTGCCGCTTGACGATCTGCCAGACGGCCACGCGCTCCAGCGGCCGGCCCGTGCGTGAGAGCAGCGCCCGCCCCTTGTCCGGCCCGCCCGGTTTCGCCAGCACCGGGCGGCACTCGCGCAGGTACCGGTCGAGCGCATCGCGGGCCGGCTTGCCCACCGGAACCAGCCGCTGCTTGTTCCCCTTGCCCGTCAGACGCACGACGCCCAGCGTCTCGTGATAGTCGTTGACGCCCAGCGCGCCCACCTCCGACGCCCGCAGCCCGCTGGCGTACATCAGCTCCAGCATCGCCCGGTCCCGCAGCCACAGCACGCCGTCCGCGGGGCGGTCCGGCTTCGTCGTCGGCGGACGCGCCGCCTCGATCAGCGATCGCAGCTGGCGCGGCGAGAGCACATCCGGCAGCCGCTTCCAGCGCGTCGGCCGGTCGAGGATGTCCGCCGGATTCTCCTTGATGAACTCGCGCGCCATCAGCCACCGGCAGAAGACCTTCACCGTCGCCAGGTGACGGATCACCGACGACGACGACAGCCCGCGATCGCTCTTGAGCGTCGACAGGTGGCGCGACAGGTCCCGCGGAGTGATCTTCTTCGGCTCGCGGATGCC
The DNA here is from genome assembly GCA_964567955.1 of uncultured Phycisphaeraceae bacterium. Taxonomy (GTDB): domain Bacteria; phylum Planctomycetota; class Phycisphaerae; order Phycisphaerales; family UBA1924; genus CAZMPE01. Next base: position 8,865 of record CAZMPE010000060.1, read on the forward strand.
CGCCGAAGCGAGGTCGGCGAGCAGCTCCCGCAGGTCCCGGTCGTACGCCTCCAGCGTGTTCGCGCTCAGTCCGCACTCCACGCGCAGGTACAAGAGGAACTCGCGACGGTGCGGTTCGAACGGCCCTTCGGCGTGGGCTCTCTTGCGCGGCGGTCTGGCGGTGGCGGGCATCCCCATCCCTATCGGGTATCCCCCCGCGCCCGGTGCACCCCCGCCCGCCCCTCGTGGTCCCGGGTCCCGACCCCCGCCACCTATACTTCCCGCGTGAACGCACACGAGATCCGCGAGCCGGTCACGCTCAAGACCATCCGGCGGATGGCCCAGCAGCGCCAGCCCTTCGCCTGCCTGACCTGCTACGACGCCACCACCGCCCGCTGGCTCGAACGGGCCGCGGTCCACGTCCTGCTCGTCGGCGACACCGCCGCCGAGGTCATCCTCGGGCACCACCGCACCATCGACATGCCGCTGGACGTGTCGATCGCCCTCTCCGCGGCGGTCAAACGCGGCGCCCCCAACACGCTCGTGATGGCCGACATGCCGTTCATGAGCTACCAGGCCGGCGCCGACGACGCCGTCGCGAACGCCGGCCGCTACCTCACCGAGGGTCTCGCCGACGTCATCAAGATCGAGGCCGACGCCTCGTTCGCGCCCCTCGTCGCCCGCATGGCCGCCGCCGGGCTCCCGATCTGCGGGCACGTCGGCAGCCGTCCGCAGACCGCGGCGATGACCGGCGGCTACGGCCCCGCGGGCCGCACCGCCGCCGACGCCGAGCGCATCGTCGCCGACGCGATCGCCCTTGAGCGCGCCGGCTGCGTCATGCTCCTTGTCGAGGCCGTCCCCGACGAGGTGACGCACCGAATCGTCGAGTCGACCCGCGCGCCGCTCATCGGCATCGGCGCCGGCACCGAGTGCCACGGCCAGGTCCTGGTCATCCACGATCTGCTCGGCCTGACGGACAGTGTGCCGCGCTTCGCCGAGCCCGCCGCCCGCCTCGGGCCGGAGATCCAGAAGGCCGGCGCCGAATGGGTCCAACGGGTCGCCGAGGGCCGACTCGGCGGGCGCCGATACGTGATGCCCGCCGCCGAGGCGGAGAAACTGCGAAACCAGGAGCCCCAGGCGGCCGAAGACCAATAGTCGGCCGCGAACGAACGGACGGATCGCGGGGAACATCCGGAGGAGCAAGCGATGCGTCGAGTCGTGGCGTACGGTCCCGCGTTTGTCGTTCTTCTCACCATCGCCGTGATGCTCGCGGCGGCCCCGGCCGTCGTCCGCCGCTTCGCCGCGGCGGAGGCCGGCGCCCGCATCGTCCAGGCGC
>CAZMPE010000061.1:0-10074 GCA_964567955.1 uncultured Phycisphaeraceae bacterium
GTACCAGCCCGGGTTTTCGAGGATGTTGCGCTGAATGACCGGGGGCGTGATGCAGTCGGAGTAACCCATCCCGATGAAGGAGCGGAAGACGAGGTTCTGGCCCGCGATGGCGCGCAGCTCGTTGATGAGCTCGAACTCGCCGCGTTCACCGGGGGATTCGGCGGGTCCGCCCTGTCCGGCGCGTTCGAGGCGGAGGGGGCGGCGGAGGCGGATGGCCTCTGGGACGGTGGCGTCGATCAACTCGTCGAGGGTGCGGTACCCCAGCGTGCCGAGCATGTCGGCGATCTCGGCGTCGTTGGGGCCGATGTGGCGGTGGACGAAGCCGTCTGTCGGGTCGAGCGCGGACGGCGCCGGAGGATCGGCCGGCGGGTTCGTCGGGGCTTGTGCGGGGACTTTCACTTCCATGCGGAGCGGGGCGGTCCGTGTTGAACTCATGATTCCTCGTGGAACTCGGAGTGGCTGGGTCGGGAGGGGCGCAACTGTAGGGCGGGCCTGCCGACCCGGCGGAGGGCTGACGACGTCGGTGTGCCGGCCACCGGCGGAAGCGGAACGGCTCCTGACGGCGCGAAGGGGGCTGCCGGGTGAGCCGTCGAACGGGAATCGGTGGAAGTCGGCAACCGAGGGGCGGCGACGGCGGTAGCAACGGCGGCGGCGCGGCGGGAGTGTCCGGGGCGGGTCGCGCGGCCGACTAGACTCTCTCCTCTTCACCGGATCGCCCGACCGACCAGGTCGGGAGGGCGATCCATCCTCCTGCCGGAGCACGTCTTGATGATCTCTCGCCCTGTCTGCCGTCGTTGGTCGCGGACCATTCCACTCTTCGCGGTGCCGATTGTCCTGTGGGCGGGCTGGCCGGCGGCGGCGCGTCAGCACGAGAGCGGGGCCGACGGCGCGGCGGGCGTGACGCGGGCCGGCGGCGCGGCGAGGCCGGAGGAGGCGGTGCGGGCCCTGGGCGAATCGCCGGTGGCCGCCCTGTTTGACGTGCTCGGCCCGGACGCGAAGGCGTTTAACGCGCACGTCATTACGCTGTCCAATCCGTTTTTCGAAGGGCGGGCGCCGGGATCGCGGGGCAACGTGCTCGCGGCGGAGTACATCGAGAGCTACTTCAAGCTGTTCGAGTTGAGGCCGGCGTTCGACACGGAGGTCACTGCGGCGGACGGGACGCCGGTGATTACGCGCGGGGCTTCATTCCGGCAGCAGTTCTCGATGGGCTCGGAGCTGACGGTGGACCGTCAGTCTCTGAGCGTCGGCGGGCGGGACCTGAAGGAGGGGACCGACTTCACGGTGCTCGGGTATTCCGGGGACGGGAAGGTGAGCGCGCCGATCGTGTTCGTCGGGTACTCGCTGAAGCGCGGGATGGACGGGTACGTGTCGTATCCGGACGGGACCGACCTGACCGGGCGGATCGCGCTGGTGCTGCGGTTCGAGCCGATGACGGAGGCGGGCAAGAGCCGGTGGGCGAGTGACGGGTGGTCGCCGTCGGCGGCCCTGGAAGCGAAGATCAGCGCGGCGGCGGCGCGGGGCGCGGCGGCGGTCATTCTGGTGAATCCGCCGGGGGCGGACGATCCGCGGGCGACGACGCTCGCGACCACGCGGGACACGAACGGCGACGGGCAGAAGAAGGTACCCGTGCTGATGATGTCGACGGATCGCGCGGAGGAACTGGTCCGCGCGGCGGACCCGCAGGGACGGTCGCTGATGGACCTGCGTGTGATGGCCGACGCGGCGGGGGCCGTGATCGATCTGCCGGGGGCGACAGTGGCGATCGAGACACGCCTGACGCGGACGCCGATCCTGACGGAGAACGTCGGGGCGGTGCTGCCGGGCCGCGGGTCGCTGCGTGACCAGTACCTGATCATCGGGGCGCACTTCGACCACGTCGGGTTCGGCCCGGCCGGCGCGCAGCCCACCAACTATGGCAAGCTGCACCCCGGCGCGGACGACAACGCGTCGGGGACGTCCGGGTTGCTGGTGCTCGCGGACAAGCTGGCGCGGGCGTACCTGGAGTTGCCGGAGGGAGCGTCGGCGCGCTCGATCATGTTCGTCGCGTTCAGCGGGGAGGAATCGGGGCTGATCGGGTCGCGGCACTTCGTACGGAACCCGCCGATCAAGCCCGAGCAGATGTACCTGATGGTGAACATGGACATGATCGGCCGGCTGCGGAACGACCAGCTTGAGGTCGGGGGCGTCGGGACCGCCGCGGGGCTGCGGGAGTGGCTGGCCCCCTACTTCGACCGGTCGGGATTGGCGATCAAGGCGACGTCGAGCGGATTCGGGCCGTCGGACCACGCGTCCTTCGCGGCGGCGAAGGTGCCGGTGCTGTTCTTCTTCACGCTGCTGCACCGGGAGTACCACACGCCGGCGGACGTGGGCTCGACGATCAACCAGATGGGCGCGGCCAAGGTGATCGGCCTGGCGTTCGACATCGTGTCGGGCCTGGCGACGAGGACGGAGCCGCTGTCGGTGGCGGCGGGCGGGCCGGCGGCGCCGCCGGATCAACCGGTCGGACAGGTACGGTCGGGCGTCCGTTTCGGCATCGCGCCGGGCGATTACTCCGGGAGTGAACCGGGCGTGCTGATCGGCGATGTGTACGAGGGGACGAGCGCGGCGGAGGCGGGGCTGAAGGTGAACGACCTGATGACGACGTGGACCGGGACGAAGATGGAGAGCGTGGAGGCGTGGATGCCGCTGCTCGCGGCGCTCGCGCCGGGCGACGTCGTCGAGGTCGGCTTTCTGCGCGACGGGAAGCCGATGACGGCGAAGGTGACGCTCAAGGCCCGCGACCAGGGCGGGCGCTAGTAGAACCAGCGGAGCTTCCAGTCGCCGCCCTCGAGGACGGTGTCGAACCCGGTCCACTTCTCGAGGCCGCGGGTGGCATGGCCCGTGAGCTTCAGGCGGAAGACGTTGTCGCCGACCTTTCGCATGATGACGTTGGGCGTGTTCTGGCCCATCGGCATGCGGGCGAAGAGCTTGGCGATCGCCTTCTCGTCCTTCTTGAGCGTGCGGAATGACTCGGCGGGATCGATGCCGCGGGAGAGGTACTCCGAGCGTGTGAGTTCGGAGAGGACCTGCTCGACGAAGAGTTCCTCGGCGCCGTCCGCGAGGGTGCGCGAGATGTGCCACATCAGGTTCTGGGGGCTCTTGAGGATGAGGCGCTTCGTGCCGTCGGGGTTCTCGGCGATGAGCGAGAGTTGCGAGACGTCGATGACCTCCATGGGTCTGGATTCGCGGGCCGTGGCGGGGGTCTGGGTCTGGACGCCGTCGAGCCCGGCGAAGAAAGGCTTGTAGTTGACGATCTTCTCCTCGGTCCTGCAGGACGCCAGGGGGAGCGCGATCAGGAGCATGGCGAGCGCGCGGGTCACGGCGCGGGCTCCGCGACGGGGATCGTGCGCGGCGCGGGCTCGGTGCGGCGCCAGCAGTCGTGGCCGGCGAACTCCTCGCGCGGCGCGGGGAAGTCGAGGCGGGAGTGGCAGCCCCGTGATTCCTCGCGCCAGAGCGCGGCCCGCGCGATAAGAGCGCCGACGAGGAGCATGTTCTGGGTCTCCCAGCCGGCGGGATCGTCGAAGATCTTGTCCAGCGTGTAGCGGCCCCAGAAATCGAACATATCCATGACGTCGCGGAGCTTGGCGCCGCTGCGTTCGATGCCGACGTTGCGCCACATGGCGGAGCGGAGGCTGGAGCGGACGTCGGTAAGGTCGAGTTCGCCGTGGTCGCTGGGGCGTATGTCGCTGTTGATCGGGACGGGGGCGGCGCGGGCCGGGGACTTGTCCGACGCACGCCCGTTGACGGCGTGCGGAGCGCGTCCCGCCGCGTCGCCGGCGGCCGCGCCGAGCACGAGGCCCTCGAGGAGGGAGTTGCTCGCGAGGCGGTTGGCGCCGTGCAGTCCGGAACAGGCGGATTCGCCCGCCGCGAAGAGCCCGGGGACATCGGTGCGTCCGTCGGCGTCGGTGCGGAGGCCGCCGATCGTGTAGTGGGCGGCGGGGTGGACGGGGATGAGGTCCTCGCGCGGGTCGAGATCGAAGCGCTGCAGCAGGGCGGTGATGCCGGGGAAGCGCTGCGCGAAGTTGGGGACGTGGCGCGCGTCGAGCCAGACGTGGCGTCCGCCCTGCTTGGAGATCTGTCGGACGATGGCGTGGCTGACGACGTCGCGCGGGGCGAGTTCGGCGAGCGGGTGGACGTCGGGCATGAACCGCTTGCCGGAGAGGTCCAGGAGGTGGGCGCCCTCGCCGCGGACCGCCTCGGTGATGAGCGACCGGCTGGCGCCGGGGAGGTAGAGCGTGGTCGGGTGGAACTGGACGAAGGCCATGTCGGCGAGGGTGGCCCCGGCGCGGTAGCCCATGGCGATACCGTCGCCCGTGGCGACGCGCGGGTTGGTGGTCTCGCGGTAGACGACTCCGGCGCCGCCGCCTGCGAGGACGGTGGCGCGTGCCCAGATCATCTGCAGGCCGTAGCGCGGGTGGTGCGTGATCGCGCCCATGACGGGCGAGCCCGGCTGATCGCTGGGCGTGATGAGGTCGAGGGCGAAGCACTTGTCGAAGAGGCGGAGGCGGCCGTCGCCCGCGATGGCACGCACTCGGGCGAGGAGGCAGCGGTGCAGCTCCCGGCCCGTCGCGTCGCCCATCGCGTGGTAGATGCGCGCGGTGGAGTGGCCGCCCTCGCGACCGACGGAGAGAGTGCCGTCGGGGGCGCGATCGAGCTGCAGGCCCCAGGAGAGGAGTTCGTCGATCCGGGCGGCGGCGCCTTCCACCACTCGACGGACGATTGGTGCGTCGCACAGGCCGGCGCCCGCGGCCAGCGCGTCGCGCAGGTGATCGGCCGGAGAGTCGGACTCGCCTGTCTCGGAGAGGACGCCCGCGACGCCGCCCTGGGCCCAGGCGGTGTTGTTCTCCGCGACATCGGTTTTGCTCAGGACGATCACCTCGCCGTGGTCGGCGGCGGCGATCGCGGCCCGCAGCCCGGCGACACCCGTCCCGATGACGAGGGTGTCGGTGAAGATCTGCGGGAGCAGCGACGACCGGAAGGGGATCAGGTAGCGGCGTTGATCGAAGAGGCCGTCCATAGGGGGACCTGGCTCGCGGCGGGGTCGCTTACTTCTTGTGGCATCCGCAACCCGGTCCGCACCCGCCGGACTCGGGTTCCTCGGCGGCGGCCGGGCCGAGGAGGCGGCAGACCTTGGCGCTGAGGTAGGCGGAGTGGTGTTCGAGGTGCCAGGTGTTGTCCTGGAGGATCTTGCGAACGGTCATGGGGCCGCGCTCCGGGTGCATCGCCTCGCGGGCGAACTGCTCCGGGGTCAGCGTCGTGAGCCACTCCGAGGTCCAGCGGCGGAGCGTGTGGACCACGGCGACGAAAGCGCCCACGTGGTGTCGGCCGCCGTGGTAGAGGCCCGCATCGATGGCGGCGTCCTCGTCCCAGGGCGAGAGAACGGGGTGGTCCTCCCCCACTGTGCGACGCATGCGATGGACAAGGACGAGTTCCGCGTCGGCCAGGTGCCCCAGCAGGACGCGGACGGGCCAGCGGCCGACTTCGGCCTCGGGCAGGAAGGCGAGATCGAGCTGGTCGTCTGAGAGTTCAAAGATCCGCCGGTCGAAGTTCTCAACGCCTTTGCGATATCGAGCGATCAGGTCAGCGTCGTTGAGGGCGGTGATCTCGAGGTTGAGGGCGTTTTTCGGGGGGTAGTTGGCGTACTTGTTCGCACTCGGTACGGTGGTCATCCTGAACCTCCCGATCTTGGAATTCCTGGAATCGGCGAGATTGCGAACCCGCCGTCCGGCTCGATCGTATCACCGAGTGGACACACACATCGACTTCATCTCTCCTCCACGTCTCCGCCCCCGGCCTCCCGGGGTCGGAGTCGTTTTTGGAGGGCTGCGGGAACGCCTGCTACCGTGCTCGCAATGAGCGCCATGCCGCCGGATGCAGCCGATCGCCGCCTCGCCCTGCGGGTGGTGACGATGCCGCGGGACACGAACCAATACGGGACGATCTTCGGAGGGGTGATCCTGAGCTACGTCGACCAGGCGGGGTTTGTGGAGGCGCGCCGGCACGGTGTGCATCGGTGGGTGACGGCGTCGATCGAGCGGGTGGATTTCAAGGCTCCCGTGCGGCTCGGGGACACGGTGAATTTCTACGGAACGACGCTGCGGACCGGGACGACGAGCGTGACGGTCCGGGTGGACGTGGAGGCGGAGCGGTTTACGGGTGGCGAGGCTGTTGCCGTGACGGCGGCGACGATGACGATGGTGTCGATCGATTCACAGGGGCGGCCGATCCCGTTCCGGTCGCCGCCGACGGCGGGTGACTCGTGAGCGGGCGCGGCCCGGCGCGGATCGCCGTGATGCTCTCGGGCGGCGGCCGGACGCTGATCAACCTGCTCGACCGGATCGACGACGGGACTCTGCGGGCGACGATCCCGCTGGTGATCGCGTCGCGGGAGTGCCTCGGGGCGGAGCGTGCGCGGGCGCGCGGCGTGCCGGCGGTGCTCGTCGAGCCGGGCGAGATCGCGGCGGAGCGGCTCGGTGCGATGCTGCGCGGGCACGGGATCGACCTGGTCGCGCTGGCGGGGTACCTCAAGCTGGTGCGGATCCCGGCGGGGTTTGAGGGGCGAGTCGTGAACATTCATCCCGCGCTGCTGCCGGAGTTTGGCGGGCCGGGGATGTACGGCGACCGCGTGCACGAGGCGGTGCTGCGTGCGGGCGCCGGGCGTTCGGGTTGCACGGTGCACCTGTGCGACGGCCGGTACGACGGCGGTCCGATCCTGCTCCAACGGGAGTGCGAGGTGCGGCCGGGGGACACGGCGCGGACACTCGCGGACCGCGTGTTTGCCCTGGAGTGCGCGGCGTACCCGGAGGCGCTGCAGCGGCTGGTCGATGAGCTGGTAGGAAATACGGGTGCGCGGTGAGGAGCAGGCCGATGCGGATCGTCCGCGGTGCATGGTTGAGGGCGGCGTGTCTGGCGGCCACGCTGATGATGTCGGGCGCGCCGGTCTCGGCGCAACAGGACATCGACCCGGCGGTCGAGGCGCGGGCGCGCCAGATCCAGGACCGGGCGTTCGCGGCCTTCGCCCGCAAGGACTTCTCTGCGGCGGAGCGGCTGCTGCGGCAACAACTGGAGCTGGAGCCGTCGAACTTCGTGGTGTACTACAACCTGGCGTGCGCGCGGGCGCTGCAGGGGGACGGGGCGGGGGCCGGCGAGTTCCTGAAGCAGGCGGTGGAAAAGGGGTTCACCGACATCACGATGCTGCGGACCGACCCCGATCTGGCCAATGCCCGGAACGATGAGAACTACCTGAAGATCGTGAACAACTGGGGGACGCTGCAGACGCTGCATCGGGACTCGAATCTGGAACACGCCCGCAAGATGTTCAGCGGGCGCGAGTACCAGGTCTTCGTGGATGACGGGTTGCGGCTGGCGTACCTGTCGGCGGCGGACCCGAAGTCCTTTGAGCAGGCGCGGGCGGACATCACGAAGCTGGCGGCCTGGGGCGTCGCGAACGTGCTGACGGACCTGGCCGGCGGCGAAGGGGAGCCGCGGGACGCGTGGGTCGTCGTCGTGCTGCCGACTCCGGCGGATTTCAATAAGTGGTCGCGCGCGATGTTCGGGGCTCAGGGCGCCGCCGGGTTCTCGACGATCGGCGGCCTGTACAGCCATGACTCGAAGCGGCTGGTGGCCATGGATCTCGGGGCGACGCTGCGGCACGAGTTCTTCCACGTGCTGCACTGGCGGAGCGTGTCGCGGCTGCGGCAGGACCACCCGCCGTGGATCCAGGAGGGCCTGTGCAGCCTCGTGGAAGATTACGAGTTGCGCGCCGACGGGAATCTCGAGCCTGTTGCGTCGTGGCGGACGAACATCGCGCGCCGGCTGGCGCGGACGGGGCTGCTGATGCCGATCCGGCAGCTGGCGACGATGAGCCGGGACAAGTTCATCTCGACGCGCCCGCTGGCGACGTACGGGCAGGCGCGGGCGGTCTTCTTGTTCCTCTGGCAGACCGGCAAGCTCAAGGATTGGTACACGGCGTACACGGAGGAGCACGCGGCCGATCCGTCGGGAGTCGCGGCGCTGGAGAGGGTGTACGGCAAGCCGATCGACGAGATCGACAAGGACTACCGGAAGTGGGCGCGCGAGCTGCCCGAAGTGGCGGAGCAGTCGCGCCCGGGCTCGGTGGGGCTCGGTGTGGATGTGGAGGCCGGGGCGGGCGACGGGCCGGTGATCGTGAGCGTCGGCCGGCGGAGCGCGGCCCGCGCGGCGGGCCTGCGGGTGAACGATGTGATCACGGCGATCGACGGGAAGCCGACGCGTGACATGAACGAACTGGTCCGGATCCTCGGCGAGCACGAGGCGGGGGACGAGGTCGAAGTGAGTTACCGGCGCGGGCGCGAGCACGGCGCCGTGATGGTCAAGCTGTCGTACAACTGATTGGGCGGTATCGTGTTCGCGTGGAACGGATCGTCACACCCGAGATGATGGACGACCCCGGCGTCGCGCGGGACGAGTTGTCGCGGTCGCTGGCGTACATCCGCGGCGTGAACCGGTGGCTCGGCGGCGCGCGGGCGCTGCTCGCGCTGCTGTCGCGATGGTCGGTGCGCTGGCCGAAGGATCGGCCGGTCACGCTGCTGGATGTCGGGACGGGGTCGGCGGACATCCCGGTTCGTGCGCGCTCGTGGGCGGAGGGGCGCGGCCTGGACCTGCGGATCACGGGCGTGGACCTGCACGAGACGACGCTCGACCTGGCGCGCGAGCACGTGGGCGGGCGCGAGGGGATCACGCTCGAGCGGTGCGATGCCCGCCGGTTGATGGACCGGTTCGAGCCCGGGTCGTTCGATTACGTGCACGCGGGGCTCTTCCTGCACCACCTGCCGTTCATCGAGGTGCTGACGGTGCTGCGGATCATGGACCGGCTGGCGCGGGTCGGGATCGTGTGGAACGACCTGGTGCGTTCGCGCCTGGCGCTGGCCGCGGCGCACCTGATCACGATCGGGACGCCGGAGATCGTGAAGCACGATGCGCGGGTGAGCGTTCGTGCAGGGTTCACGCGCGCGGAAGTGCGCGATTTCGCGCAGCGCGTAGGGATCGACTACGCGAGGTACAGGACCGTTCTGCTGCACCGGTTCACTCTGGCGGGCGAGAAGCCGGGGTCGTGGCGCTAGCGGCCGAGAATCCAGCCGATCACGGCGTACACGATCAGCGCGGCGATCGCGGCGGCGGCGAGGATTCGCTCGGGCGCGCCGAACCCGCGCCCCGTGTCGGCCTCGGGTGTGCGGACGAGCTGCAGGCGCGCGGCGACCTCCGGGCCGAGTCGTGATGCGACGGAGGGGTCCTCCGCCGAACGGGCGGCGTCCTGCACGATGGCGATGACCAGGCTCGCGTCGAAGGGACGCAGGCCCAGGCGGGTGGCGAGGCGGTTGAGGTTGCGCCGGCGGTCGGGCGGGAGAAAGGCGGCGCGCCCGCCCTCGATCGCGGCGGCGGTGCGCACGGCCAGGACCCAGCGCGGGTCGGCGGCGTCGAGCGACCGGTCGAGAGAGGCGAGCCGGTTTTCTCGGGTGACCTCCGCGCGTGCGGAGCGGGCCGTGCGTGCGGTGTCGCGGAACGGCATCACCGCGTCCGCGCCGATGGGGTCGGCGTTGACCAGACGCAACACGGGGCTGGCATGCGTGGGTCGCATCGTCACAGGAATTTACGGGCACATGGCGTGCCGGATTCGTTCGGACAGCGTTTCCACATCCGATTCCTCGGCCACGGGATCCGTTCGGGCGCATCCCGGTTATCGCGCCCGGCTCGGGATCGGCCGGGCACAATGTGACGATAGACTGCTGCCCTTTGCGGCCGCGCCCGCGCACCCCATGAGCGAAGCCCCGGACAACGCCCCGATCGACCCAGCGCCGGCGGCGGGCGGGCTTGCCGAACAGCCGGTGCCGCTCTCCACGCCGCTGCCGGACGTCGAGACCGGGCTCGACGTTGCCGCGGTGATCGAGCGGCTCGGCGTGGCCTCCCGTCGCGGCAGGCTCGCGGGGTACACCATGCTCGGGGGTGGACGATTCGAAGCCGCGGCGTTCGGGAATCCCTTTGACGGCGTCGTGGCGT